>CADBMS010000048.1 GCA_902795935.1 uncultured Methanobrevibacter sp. | reverse complement strand
TCAAACAAAGAAACAAAACTCAAAAACACAATCTACAACATATACCAAACAACACAAAAATAAAAAAATAGGATTTCTACAAAGCCGAAAATTTAAGACTTAGATTGCATACATAAAAAGTCATGTATTAATTTAGCAGCATTTATTGAAGTTATATCAGCAAAACTTGTAGATGCTACTTCAACGACATCTAATCCTATGATATTTTTCTGGCATATGCATTTCATTAATTTAAAAATATCGCAACTACTTAAACCATAAGGTGTTGGATTACCTACAGATGGAGCTGAAGAAGGATCATAAACATCCATATCAATTGTGACATATACTGGGCCTTTAATATCATTTATTATTTTATTTATTTTTTCAAAATTATTTTTTATTTCAGAAACTTTGAAATAACTAATATTATTATCATCCGCATATATTTTTTCTTCATAAGAAGCAGATCTTATACCTAATTGTATAATTTTTTTAGGTTTTAATTCTGATATTCTCCTCATTACAGTTGCATGTGAATATTTTTCTCCCATATATTCATCTATTAAATCCATATGCGCATCTAAATGTATAATTGTTACTTTTGATAAATCTTTATATTGAATTATTGCTTCTAAAACTCCTAAAGTTATACTGTGTTCTCCACCAATGGTTATTGGCGTGAATTCATTTTTATATAAATCATTGATTGTTTCTTTGAGATTGTTACATGTTTTTCTAACATTACCATGAATTACATCTAAGTTTCCAAAATCAAAAAGTGGAACATCAAGTTTTTTATCTAGTTCTATGTTATAATTTTCAAAATTGTATGATGCTTCTCTTATTGCTATTGGTCCAAAGCGAGTTCCTGGTTTATATGTTGTTGAACTATCAAATGGAACTCCTATTATTGAAAATTTTGGTTTAGTAATGTTTGTAGATAAGGTTCCTTCTTGTGAAAATGCAAATAGTGAAGGATTATGTGTATACAAAAGCATGTTTTTTATCCTAAAAAATAGTTGTTAATTTTTGTTTAAAAAGAAATTTGTTTAGATTTTTGTGAAAAATAAATTATAAAAAAAAGATAATAAAAGTATTTATTAATTTTATTTACCTTTAATTCTCATTAATTTTTTATTACCTAAAGCAATAATATATTCCACTTCCACACCTTCTACAAGATCATTTCTTAAATCATCTGGTATAGGTATTTCAAAAGTTTCATATGTTTCTAAGTCCATTAATTGAACATCTTGTCCCATTAAAGCTAATACTTGTCCTGGTCTTTTGTCAATGATTGGTATGTCTATTTTACTATCTACTGGTTTAACAATGCTTCTTTTTTGACCATCAAATATACCTACAGCTTCTACACGAGCTTTTGCTGCTCCGTGTTTTCCTGGGGATGATGTTGAGATACTAGTAATTTTTGAAGCTTCACCATCGAAGATTACATATTTACCTACTTTTAAAGTTTTTACTTCTACTACTTTTTTTGACATTATTTTTATCCTCCAATTATACGAACAATGATTAAATAGTATTTAATTTTAACTAACTTATTATCCAGTATTAATAATTTTATTAAGTTGATTTTTAATTAATTTATAATATTTTTTTATCTTAATACAGAATATTTCAGATATTAAAATCAGATATTGATTATATTTATTATTCATATATTTAAATATTAAAGATAATTAAGTAATTTATTATATTATAGTTTTTAGATTACACTAAGACAATATATTTAATATTATCAAATATAAAAATAATTAATAATTAATTAAAATGTGATTAAATGAAAGTTGCAATTACTTCTGGAAAAGCAGAAGGCCCTACTAAATTAAATGCATTTGATAATGCATTATTGGATGCTGGAATTGGAGATGTTAATTTAATTAAAGTATCTAGTATTCTTCCTAAAAACACTAGTATCGTTGAATTACCTAAATTAGTAGAGGGTTCTATGACTAACTGTGTTTTATCAACGAAAATTTCAGATAATCCAGGTGATTTAATAACTGCAATTGTTGTTGTTTGTACTTCTACTGATGATTTTGGGTGTGTTGTTGAAAACAGTGGAATTAATGAAAATCCTGCTGAACTTAAAAAAGAAGCTATTGATATGGTAAAATATATGATGAAAGTTCGTAATCTTGAAATTGATGAGTTAATTGTTGAAGAAATTAGTCATGGCGTTGAAAAGTTAGGTGCTGTTGTTGCATCTGTTGTCTATTTAAGTGATTAATTTTAAGGGAAAAGGTAGATTTTATGGATGAAGAAACTTTACAATTTTGGAGGATTATTGCAATTAAAATGATGGAACAAGTTGAAAAAGCTATTTCTCCATTGATTGGTAAAGCAGAAGCAGGTAATGTTATTCAAATTGGTGCTGACGGAACTCCATCTAAATTAATTGATTTAATTGCAGAAGATGAAGTTATTGAAGTTCTTAAAGAAACCAAAAAACCGATAATTTTAATTAGTGAAGAAATTGGAACTATTAAAATTAATTATGATGAGCCTGGTTATTTAGATATTGAAAAATTGAGAAATAATCCTCAAAAAAATATTAATTCTAAAGAGTTTTATTCTACAAATGAACCACAAATCATATTTTTAGTTGATCCTTTAGATGGAACTAGTAATGCTGTTAAGAATATTCCTTCTTTTGGAATATCTATTGCTATTGCAGAACATAAAGGTGGAAATGAATTTCCTAGTTTGGATGATATTCAAATGGGTTTTATTAAAAATTTTGCAACTGGAGATGTTTATGAAACTATTAAAGGCAAGTATGCTTTGGTTAATGGTGAAGATGCTAAACCTTCAGATGTTGTTGATCTTAATAAAACATCACTAGGTGCATTTATTTATGGTACAAAATTTAATAAGATGCATAAAATTATTGAGCATATAAGGCGTATGAGAATTTTAGGTTCTGTTGCTATTGAATTAGCTTATGTTGGTACTGGTAATTATGATGCATTTATTGATATTAGGGGAAATATCAGAATAATGGATATTGCTGCTGCACAATTATTTGTTAAAGAATCGGGAGGCATTATTTCAGATAATGAAGGTGCTTCTTTAAATGGTTCTTTAAGTTTAAATTCTAGAACTTCTATTGTTGCTACTAGTACTCATAATCTTCATGAAAAAATTTTGGATTTAATGGATGTGATTTAATGAAAATTGGGGTTGTTGCTAAAATTGATTCAAATAGATCATTAAAACTTAGTAAGGAGATTATTGAATTTTTATTAGAGCGTGATATTGAAGTTTGTTTAGATTCCCCTATTAGTGCTAATTTTCCAGAATATGAAGATTTGGAAGTACAGTTAAACGATATGGATGCTGATATGGTAATTACTTTAGGTGGTGATGGTACTGTTCTTAGGACTCAGAGTTTTATTAGGGAGAAAAAAATTCCTATTTTAAGTATTAACATGGGTTCTTTGGGTTTTTTAACTGAAGTTGAACCTGAGGATACTTTTAAATGTTTAGAAGAAGTTTTAAATAATAATTATTTTATTGAAAAAAGAACTGGTTTAAAAGTTACTCATGGTGGTGAACTTCAATCTGCTCTTAATGAAGTTGTTGTTATGACCCAACAACCTGCTAAAATGTTACATATTGAGATTTCAGTTGATGAAGAGGTTGTTGAAGAGTTACGTGCTGATGGAATTATTATTTCAACTTCTAGCGGTTCTACAGCTTATTCTATGTCTGCTGGTGGACCTATTGTTGATCCTAGAGTTGGTGCTTTTTTAATTGTCCCTATTTGTCCATTTAAGTTAGGTGCTAGACCTTGGGTTGTTTCTGAAGATAGTGTTATTAAAATTAAATTACTTAAAAAGGGTAAAAATGCTGTTGCTGTTATTGATGGACAGTACCAGGAAGAGTTGACTTATCTTGAGGAGATTATTTTCCAAAAGTCTGAGAAACCTAATTATTTTGTTAAGTTGAGTTCTGGATTTTATAAAAAAGTTCGAGAAAAACTTGCTGCTGGTGGAATATAATTTTTTATTTCTTTATTAAAGTGATTTTTATGTCAGTTCTTGTTTTAGACGCTACTCATGGTGGTTTATTAATTTCTAGGGCTCTTTTTGATAATAATTTATTTGGTGATGTTTGGCTTTGGGATATTTATCATACATTAGATGATAATAAACGTTCGAAGTTGAATGGCGTCAATTTAATTGATTTATCCTTTGATTACGGTTGGAGTAGTAAGTTTGATTTAATTAATTATCTTAAATCTAATGGCGTTGATTTTAAGGATGATAATATTATTATTGTTTCACCAATTCATTGTCCTTTGAATATTTGTCCTGATTATACTCATCATAGTATTATTCCAGTGATTTTATCCGATTTTAATAAAACTTTAATTATTGAGGTTACAGGTGTTAAAGGTAAAACTAGCACTATGACTATGTTGGAATCTATTTTAAATAAGAATTTTTTATTTTTGAGTAGTTTAGGTGCCAAATTATTAATTGATAGTGAAGAAATTATGCTTAAGGAAAATATTAGTATTACACCAGCAAGTATTTTAGAGACTGTTGATTTGGCTTATGGTTATGATTATAATTATTGTTTGTTTGAGAGTTCTCTTGGAGGTACTGGTTTAGCTGATGTTGGTTTGATTACTAATATTGTTGAAGATTATTCTATTGCTAAAAATTCTAGTAGTGCTAGCGTTGCTAAGAGTCAGATGTTTAATAGTAAGTTGACTTGTTGTGAATTTGACAGTTATATAACATATTATTCTAATAATAAGAATGTTAATTTATTTAGTTTTGAAGAAAAAAATGAAAATAATATTAAACCTAACTTATATCTTTCTGATTATAAAATTGGCTTAAATAAAAGTATTCTAACAATTAAAACTAACAATTTAAAAACAATATCTGGAAAAACAATTAATAAAAGTTTTAATGTTGAAACAGTTGCTCCTTCAAAATATCAAATTCATAATGTATTAGCTTGTTTATGTGTTGCTTTAACAAGTGATATTCCAATAAATGAAATAATTAATGGATTAAATAATTACCATGGTACTAAAGGAAGAAGTTCAATTAAGTCTAAAAATGGAGTTAATATTATTGAAGAAATTAATCCTGGACTTAATGTTACTGCAGTTAAAAAAGCTATTTTTATGGGATTAAACCTAGATAAATCATGTATTATTCTAGGAGGAGAATATGGCATTACTTGTGAAGAAATTGACGAAAAAAACCTAGCTAAAACCATTGAAAATATCGTATATGATAATCCAAATATCCCTATAATTTTAACTGACAAATTAGGTTTAAGTATTAAAAAATATTTAAAACATGATTTAACTTACATTGAATCACCTGTTGATAGTATAAATTTTGCTATAAGTGAAAAATTCTTAAATATTATTTTTATCTATCGTTCAAATTATTCTAACTTAAAAAAAAGGTAAAGAATAACAAAAACAAGCAAATACTTATATACTTACTAAAATATAACTAATGACGTGAATAATAATAAATGTTAGTAATATATGTTTATTAAATAAAAATTAGAATAATATAAAAGAAAATTTTTATATTATAATGTTTATAGATTGGAGATGAATTATTTTGATAGTGGGAACTAGAGGTAGTAAACTCGCCACAACACAAACAAATTATATTAATAAGGAGATTTCAAAGATTACTGATGAAAATATCCAAGTTAAGATAATTAAAACCAAAGGAGATAAAATAACATCATCTCCATTATATAATATGGATTCTAAAGGTTTATTTACAAAAGAACTTGATCAGGCTGTACTTGATGAAGATGTAGATTATGCTGTACATAGTTTGAAAGATATTCCTAGTGAGTTAGACTCTGATTTAATTATTGGTGCTGTTCCAAAAAGAGAGTCTCCACATGAAGTATTAATATCCAATAAATCTTGGGATGATTTAGAGGAAGGTTCAATTTTAGGGACTAGTAGTCTTAGAAGAGAAGCTTTCTGTAAATTTCATAAGAAAAAGTTAGAATTGATACCTATTCGTGGAAATATTGAGACTCGAATTAATAAAGTTTTAAACAATGAATGTGATGCTACTTTAATGGCTGAAGCTGGTTTAAAACGACTTGGTTTGTCGGACCATATTAAAGAAAAGTTCTCATTAGAATATTTGACTCCTCCTGCAGGTCAGGGGGCATTGGCAGTTATAATGCGTAAAGATAGTCCTAAATTAAACATTATTAAACAAATAAATCATTATGACTCTTATCAAGAAATTTTATGTGAAAGAACTATTCTTGAAAAATTAGGAGTTGGATGTCAAGTTCCATTAGGCGTTATTGCTCGTGCTAATAATAATAAACTTAACATTTATGCAATTCTCTTAGATAATAATGGAGATGTCGTTTCTAAAAAAGAATTAATTGGACCAATAAATAAGGCCCAAAACTTAGGTAAAGAAGTTGCAAAATATATGGAGGAATATATTTGAATCAAATTAATGTAGGTGTGATTGGAGTAGGAGCCATGGGTTATAACCATGCAAGAGTATATTATCGTCTGGAAGAAGCTAATTTAATGGCACTTTCAGATATTTCACCAGGTCCATTGAATAAAATTTCAAAAAAATATAATGCTCCTGGATTCACAGATTATAAAGATATCTTAGAAAATCCTGAAATCGAAGCTGTTAGTGTATGTGTACCAACTACCCATCATTATAATGTAGTTATGGATGCTATTGAGTATGGAAAACATGTTTTAGTTGAAAAACCTATTGCTTTTACACTAGAAGAATCAAGAGAAATGGTTAAAGCTGCTAGGGAAAAAGGAGTTAAATTAGCTACTGGACATGTTGAACGATTTAATCCTGCTATACGAAAAGCTAAAGAATTGTTAGAAAATGATGTTATTGGAGATGTTGTTTCTTGCTCTGCTAAAAGAGTAGGACCCTTTCCGCCACGAATAAAAGATGTTGGTGTTACTATTGATTTAGCTATTCATGATTTAGATGTTATGTACTACTTATTCAATGAACCTGTTGCTGAAGTTTATGCTACAATGGGCAGTATCTTAGAAAAATGCGAATATGAAGATCATGCCGAAATTATGACTAAATTTGATAGTGGAATTACTGGAATACTTGAAGTTAACTGGTTAACTCCATATAAACGAAGAGAAATCGAAATTACAGGTACTAGTGGAATAATTACTGTAGATTATATCGATCAAAGTATTGATGTATATGGTAAATTTGCACAAGATGTTCAAATTAAACATGAAGAACCATTAAAAGAAGAAATCAAATCATTCTTAGATGCTATTAAAAATGATGTAGATCCTAAGATTACTGGAGAAGATGGAATTTATGCTCTTAAAACAGTAATTGCAGCAACTAAATCTTCTAAAGAACATCGCTTAATAAAATTAAATGGAGATTTTTGAATAAATTCCAAAACAAAGCACTATATTAATTTTTTTAAATTTAAATATCTTAAACAAATACAAGGTGGAATAATTGAATCAAAAACTTATTATTCAAGCAAAAGAACTGAGAAATCGTGGTTTCACAACTGGAGAAATTGCAGATGAATTAAATGTTTCTATTGATACTGCACGTTGGCTCACAATGCAAAATGCTGATAAAGTAGAAGAAGAAGATAGTGCTCCTGTTGATTTTGCAATTAACTGGAATAGTTTAGGAGGTAGTTCTGCTCGTTTAAGATATGTTTCAGCAGCTATGGCCGATATTGCATTAACTCATGGTGAAGCAGATATTGTTATGGGTATCGCAGTTAGTGGAATCCCATTTGCTACCATGATGGCAGATGTTATGGAAGATATAATTGAAAACAATACTTCTTTAGCAGTATTCCATCCAATAAAACATAGGAAAAGTAATGAAGGTGAAGGTGCCATCAGTACTAACTTTGCAAATGTTGCAGGAAAAAAAGTTGTTATTGTTGATGATGTTATAACTAGTGGTAGAACAATTAAAGATCTTATAAGTGTATTGAAACAACAAAATGCCACACCTATTGCAGTTGTTGTTTTAATTGATAAGAAAGGAATTTCTGAAATTGAAGGAGTTCCAGTTGAATCATTAATTAAAGTTGGCAGACTAGGCTAACTTATAACCTTAATTTTTTATTTTAAATAGGCTTTAGGGGTCTGAATTTTTTTGTTGAAAATTCTGTCTAATTTTTTGTATTTTTGTTTCTTTTATT
>CADBMS010000047.1 GCA_902795935.1 uncultured Methanobrevibacter sp. | reverse complement strand
CTGACAATAACAATTTCATTAGAACTAGCTGTTTTAATATTGTTAGAACTGTAATTAACACCTAAATTTTCAGCAATTTTAAGGCCTTCTACTTCATTTTGAGAAGTGATAGTTACATTGAATCCTTCAACTTTAAGAAACTTTGCAATCCAAAAACCTAAACCTCTAGTGCCTCCAATCACTGCAACTTTCATATTTTATAAACTCCATTTTATTCTAATTTCGTATTTTATTCTAAAACTTATCTATACCTTTTTTTCTAGAGTGCACTAAAAAATTTATATATTCTTAAAGTAATCGCAAACAATCAATCTTTTAACATATGTTGTTTATAGAGAACTTATTAATATATACAAATAAAAATTTAATATAGTTACTATTTATCTAAATGGGGTTAGATTAATGAAAATAATATATCAAGATATGAAAAAAAATGCTATAAAAGTAGTTCCAGAAACATTAGATGACCTATGGCATTTATCACATATCATTGAAGAAAGTGACATTTTATCTTCAAAAACAACTAGAAGAATACAGGATACTAGTGGTGAAAAAATAAGGGGTGATAGAGGTATAAAAAAAACTTTTACATTAGGAATTGAAGTAAAAACTATAAGTTTCCACATGTTCACTGGAAAATTAAGGGCAACTGGTGTTATAATATCTGGTCCAGAAGATTTAATTCCCTTAGGAACACATCATACTATTGAAATTAAAATAAATCAACCTCTAAAAATAGTAAAAGAAAAATGGTCATCATGGGGTTTAAAAAGATTAAATCAAGCTGTTGATGCTTCTAAAAAATTATCTGCAATAATTCTTGTATTAGAAGATGATGTGGCGGATATTGGTTTAATACGCCAATTTGGTGTAGAGTATTATGGTCCTATAATTGGAAATATACCTGGAAAAAGAATAGAACAAAAAAATAGAAAAAAGCAGGTATTAGATTTTTATGATAATATAATAAATTCTTTAAATAAATTTAGTGATGTTCAAACAATTTTAATTGCAGGCCCAGGCTTTGTTAAAAATGATTTTAATTCTTATTTATCACAAAAACATTCTGATTTGGCTAAAAAAATAATTATTGAAAATACAGGTACTGGTGGGAGAGTTGGTATCCGTGAAGTTCTACAAAAAGGAACATTAGAAAAAATAACTGCTGAAAATAGAATAGCATTAGAAATAAGGGCTGTTAATAAATTATTGGGGGAGATATCCAAAAACACTGGTTTAGTGGCTTATGGTGAGAAAGAAGTTAAATTTGCAATAACTTCTGGTGCAGTTAATGAATTATTAGTCTTAGATGTTTTAGTTCGCGATAAAGAAATTGAAAAAGTTATGGATTCTGTTGAATATACTAATGGTGAAGTTTTAATTGTAAGTAGTGAGCATGATGCAGGTAAACAATTAAATGCTTTAGGTGGCCTTGCAGCAATACTTAGATATAAATTATTTTAGTGGTTTAAATTATGTTTTTATCAATTTTAGAGGCAGGAATTACATCTGCAGTATTTACTCTAATTTTAACAATAATTTTATATTATTTTGGTAGAAAAGATCTTATTGGAAATTTATTTGCTGATATAAGGGGTGGTATACCTCGAGGTGTTGGTATATCAATTTTAATATCTTTATTTATATTTTTAAGAACAGAATACAATTATATTATTTTAATAATGGGAATTTTGGCATTATTTGATGATATTATTGGTAGAAAACGAATTAAATATTTGCCTATAGAATTAGGTCAACTATTTAGGGGATTTGGAATAATTTCAGTAATGCTTCTTGCTTATCCAACTATGGGGTTAAGTTCATTATTGTTAGCATTGCTTATTCAACCATTGAATATATCAGATATGCAACCAGGTTGTACTTGTACAACGGTTATAGTTATGGCTTTAATTACATTAATTATTTGTTTAATTCAAAATATGAATCCTATTAATCCGTTAATCATTTTAGCAGTATGTATTGCGTATTCTCCTTTAGATTATTCTGGTAAAATAATGATGGGTGAAGTGGGTAACCATTCGTTTGCAATGGCTTTAGGTTTAATATTCTATTCGCTTCAAGGATTTTACAGCTTATTAATATTATTTTTATTTACAACACTAGTTATTGCATTTATTAGGAAAAACAATCTTAAAATATTTTTAGAAAACAAATTATGCATTTTAAACCCTAGTTTTGGTGATTATTTTATGGATGTGCTAACTGGTGGAGGTTTAGGAGATTTAGTTAGAAAACTTATTTTAAGAAATAAAAAAATAATAATAACTAACCCTATTTTAAAAACATTAGGTTTAAGAAGATTATTATATAATCCTTATGTTAATTAATCTAAAATTTATATGCATTATTTATCACAATTAAGATAAAAAAATGAGATGTAGTAAAATATTTAATAATGATATTTGGTGATTTGTAGAATGAAAGCTTTAATTATTATTACTGGAAGAGGGATAGGTGGAGATGCAGTAACTGCAGTTAATATTGGAAAAGCATTATCTGATAAAGGAGTTGAATGTGAATATGCATTAGATGCATCAGCACCAGGTCTCTATTTAAAAAAACAAGATTTAAATTGGCATAAAATAAAAGTACCGCAAGCTGGAGGTCATGCTGCAACAAAAATTAAATTAGCAAAAGCAGGAATCAAAGCTGCCACAGCATCACTACAAGCAGTTAATTTAATAAAACAAATAAATCCTGATGTAGTTGTAGGAGTAATTGGTGGTGGTGCAGTAATAGCATGTGTGGCTGCAAAAATAACAAATGTTCCTGCAGTAGGAATATTAATTACACCAACAGATGCGAAGGTATGTACAAAATTAAATGCAAATATTATATTGCCTGAATCAAATTTATATCATCAAAATTTAGATGCAACACCAAATTTATATAAATCTTATAGTCCATTAAATCCTGAAATTATCGCTGGAGATAAACAAAAAGCATTGAAGCGTATGTCTGAAAAATATGACTCTGAAAAACCAACAATATTAGTTTCATCAGGTTCATCACTCTTTGAAATAACAGCAAAATCTGTAAAAAAAATTGCTGAAGAATTTGATGCAAATATTTTAGTTACTGGTGATCCATTAGAAGATGAATATTTAGAATATTTTAACCATCCAAATATCCATTATTTAGGTTATATTAATTGGATGCATGATGCATATGACTTAGCTGATATTGCAGTATTATCTGATGATGGAGTAATGATACACGAAGCAATAGCATGTAAAGTGCCAATTGTGGCATTAACTGGAGTTAAATATGGTCGTTATCATAATATGGCATCAGTTTTCCCTGGTGCCGTTATTGAAAGTTCGCCCGAAGAAATAAATACAAAAATAAATGAAGCAATGCAGAGCATTGATATTTTAAAAGAAGAAGCAAATAAATATGGTGAAGATGTATTAAATGCGTCAAATAAAATAGCAGATATTATTATTAATGAATCTAAACACTATTAAAACCATAAATATTAATTTATTTTAATAACCTCATCAATCTATAAACAGTATCAGTAGATGGATGAGCTTCAATAAATTTATCATAATCATAAATGTCATGATTTAACCGCAAAAACATGGATAAATAAGAGAATACATATCTTGCAGATGGTCCAACGGAGATTAGTCCATTAATTTTTCCTGAATATAAATTAACATTTAAATCAGTAAAACCAGTTTCACCTGCAATAACTCTCCAAAATGAACCCGTACCTGCACTATTTGGTACAGAAATACTGAAATCATCTTCACCATCACAATCGAAGTCAGAATCAAAGAAAGATACATCATAATTAAGACTAATGGTTTTATGTATATAATCATAATCTACTTCTTCTTCAATTCCAATCATATTATGTCCTGCAACAATTCCTTCCATACGTGCAATTGGTGTGCCTCCAATACCTCCAATAACATCGCCTGCAGCATAAATATTTTTTTTAGAAGTTTGCATATGATTATTAACTAATATTTCACCATTATCTCCAAGTTCAACAATTCCTTCAATAATCTCAGAATTAGGTTTAGTTCCAGTAGCTAATAATATAACTCCTTCAAATTCACCTTTATTTGTGGTAATTTTATTTTCATGAATTTCATTAATATTTACATTTTCTATGATTTCAACTTTTTTTAATAGATGATTTTTTATATAATTACTATGTTTTTTATTTAAAATATTCAAAAAATTAGATCTGCATAGCATTTTAACTTCAGAACCCATACTTGAAAAAATCCAAGAGAATTCTGTAGCCATAATTCCACTACCTATAATAATTAATTTTTCAGGCAATTTTTTCATACTTAGAATATCTTTATAGGTTAATGCACTATGAATGCCTTTAATTGGAGGATACTTCGGTTTTGCACCAGTAGAAATTAGTAATTTATCATACTCTATGATTTCATCATTTATTTTTACTTTATCATCTACAATTGTAGCTTCACCATAAATTAAGTTCACATTATTTTCAAGAATTTCATTTTCATTAATTGAACGGAAAATATTTAATGTTTTCTTAATACCTGCTGCTATTGGTTCATATTCAAAATTATATTTTATGTTTAATATTCCTAATTTATTATAATTTTCACTATCTTCTATAAACCTAGCTATTTCAGATAATCCATTAATCATCATACAGCCTTCATTTAAACAAGTTCCACCAACATGTTTTGCTTCGATTAAAGTTACATTTTCACCTAATTTTGCTAATTCAATAGCACTTGTACGTCCAGCAGGACCTCCTCCAATTATAACTATTTGCATTCTTTTAATCCCCTAATCATATTAATTGTTTAAATAATTTTAATACTACCCAATTATTTATATGTATTCTTAAACTAACTAGTAATATCTTAATCAAAGAGATATGATAGTTTATTGAGTAATCTTGTTAAATAATAAAAATATTAATCTACTGAGATTTTATTTAAAAAATATTTATTCATAATAATTTAAAGGAGATAATTTTATGTGTATTGCAGCACCTGCTCAAGTAATTGAAATAAATAGCTCTGATAAAATGGCTGTTGTAGATTTTGGTGGTGTACGGCAGCAAGTAAAATTGGATTTACTTGATGATGTTGAAGAAGGACGTTATGTTTTAGTTCATTCAGGATATGCCATTGAAGTAATGACTGATGAAGCTGCTAAAGAATCATTAGAAGCTTGGGATGAACTTTTAAAAATCCTTGATGAAGAGGATGAACAAACATTATAACTATATTTTATTCAGAATTCTTTATTTTTTTTTAATCTCAAAAAAATAGTTTTATATTTTTAATAATTTTAAATAATTTTTTAACTTATTGAAACTTTTTTCACACCGTCAATTTCTAAAAATTTAGGTAACAATTTGCTAGGTAATTTATATTCAGTTATTATTGTTAATTTTGGAATATCTTCTAATTCAGGATCATTTGCATATGCTTGGCGTATACTAATATTTTCTTGACTTATCAATGATGTAGCTTCAGCCAATATTCCTTTTGTTTCATCACTAGCTTCTAATTCAACCACTCCCAGATCCAAATGTGGTGCAATATTTTGTAGTAATGGTCCTGCAGGATTGATATTTAAAAATATATTTGACAGTTCTTCGTCTGCAAGGATTGTTTTTACAGTTGCTTTAATACTTCTTCTATCAACATTTATAGATCTGGATAATGCCATGTCACTTATTTCCACATCCTTACAATAGATTTTTTCGTTTTCAGATATTCTAAAACCTAAACTCATAATTTTTTTAGCAACCATGGCTCTTGCAGGATATTTTTCGAAGGTTTTTTTTATTTTTGTCCACATGTTTAACATTCCAATATTAAATTATATCTTTAATTTTTTTTGTACATCATTGAATTATTATGTACAATGAATATTATATTTATTATATTATCTAATTGAATTTTAACATTCAAAGAAATTATCAATTATTGTCTTGATTACATTTAATAAATGGATGAGTAATTTTATGTATTATTTGTTTAGCATTTCATCAACATTTATTTTAAAAATAGTATTTTCAATATAAGTATTAAAAATATTTTTTAAGCATATACAATTATTTAAAGATTCTAGTTTAAATTATTATAAAAAAGTATTATAAAAATGGGCCCGCTGGGATTCGAACCCAGGGCCTCACGGTTATCAGCCGTGCGCTCTACCACCTGAGCCACGGGCCCATTATGATATTTGTTATCAAAAAGGCTATTTTTAATATATACTATTTCTAATATATATATTTTCTGTTTATATTTGTTCTATAGATTAATAATATTAATCTTAAATTGAAATCATTATGGTATTAACTAAATTAATAGATAAACATAATTATAATTATTATTAAATAAAATGATTATTTATTAACCATTTCATTAATCGCATCAGCCATCATGTGTCCATTTACTGTCACTTCTGCTTTAATAACAGATTCAACACTTTCAGCTTGAGTTCTAGCATCCATAGCCATACGAGCAGCACTCATACAACCAGGATTAGTAGGTTTAATAGTGATTTTTGCAATTTGTGAATTTTCATCATATGCAATATCTTCAACTAAACCCATTTCCATAATGCTAACACCCATATGGGGGTCCATTACTTTAGATATTGATTCTTTGATATTTTGTATAACTTCTTCTGACATATTATACCTCTAATAAAATCTATAAACAACAGATTTAAAAAATCTGATTATATGACTTTTATAATCTTGTTATATGTTATTTATTTGTGTACTTACTTAATTATATAGAATAATATCAGTAACACTATATAATGTTATTGGTTTTCACAGTTTACTTATCAAAAAAATAATAAGTATTAGGTGTTTATTTTTTTATTTAACTCGATGTCTAACACGAACTGCCACACCACTTGTGGCACGAACCATTTCTTCACCATTAAGAACGGCTTTACCTACACCAATAACATTGCCGTCTTTTAAAATGATAACTTCATCTTTAGGTATAATATTAGGGTCTGCTTCTGAAATACCTGGTGAAAAAATAGTATTAGTTTCTAAATTAAAATCAATATTAATCCATTTACTATTAATCTTAGATAATAGTTCTCCTCCTTTCAAACTAAGTGAAAAAAGACCATTATCCATTAATAAGGTTGCAAGTTGTTCATTTTCAAAAAATAATTGTTTATTATACCTTCCTTTAACCCTAATTTCATTAGGAATTAATGCTTCTCCGCCTTCACCAAACTGATAAATAGCTAAAGATCTAAGACCATGAATTAATTTTTCTTGAGCTGAAATTTTAGGATAGTTTTTAATTTGTTCTCTAAGATTTCTCATAGACTCTAGAGAAGTAGGTTTATCATTAACACAAGTATAAATGCAATCATCTAAAAATTGTTCACAAACATCGCGGTAACCACCAGCAACATGTGCTAAAACTTTTTTATCTGCAACATATTTTTTTAAAACTTCGCCTATAATATTAATTTCTTCTTGAGACCAGTCTCCTGTAGTAGATACATCATATGATTGGATAGGATATGTTTTTTCCATTTCTCTAGGACATATTCCAAAAGGTGAAGTTAATATAAGTTCTTGTATACGCTTACTAACTTTCATAAAAATTTGATGAGATTGTGAGCTAGAATAAGGTTTTTTCATACTGCATGGTAAAATAACTATTGCATCGCCTAATGGTTTTAACAAAGTCATTCTTCTTCTCCACCTAACTGCCTCAGGTCGATAAAGTGATTCTTCATTAGAACATAAAATTTTCAATTTAAATCCTCACATATAAAAATTAATAATAAAAATATACCTATTATAATTATTTAATATATATTCACTTAAATAATTTATTTTCGCACTATAAATTCATCTATTGCTTTTAAACGAAAAATTGCAGGATGATTTGAACCAATTCGTTTAGACCATTTATTAATAACAAAATCAAGACTTACTCTAGTACTCCCATTCAATAAATTATCAGCATGAGTGACAATTTTTTCTTCTAAAGTTATTGGTAAATAATCACGAAATGGTAAATTTAATATTATAGCTTCTTCTTTAGGAATGCCTGCACCTATATGTCTTTCAACAATATTTCTAACTTCTAAAGGGTAATTAAATTCTTTTAAAATTTCTGCACCAATAATTGCATGTTTGATTCCATTGGTTTTAGACCTACCAATATCA
This sequence comes from uncultured Methanobrevibacter sp., assembly GCA_902795935.1. GTDB lineage: Archaea > Methanobacteriota > Methanobacteria > Methanobacteriales > Methanobacteriaceae > CADBMS01. The sequence goes on along the minus strand of CADBMS010000047.1, from coordinate 1,117 downwards.
TGTAATAAGGCACCATCTTTAACTAACTTAAAATCAATATCATAATCATTTTTCAAATCTTCAGCTAACTCTAAAGCTTTTAAAGTAACCTCATATGAATGATTAATAACCCATTCTTCACAACCAATTTCTCTAAGGAAATTAAGACAAGATTTCATAGAAAAAACACATTCCCTATAATAAAATAAGAATTTTAAATTATATATTAAAATAGTTATGAAAAATGAATTTCAAATAAGAATTATGAAAGTTCAGATATCAATTTTTCATCAAAAAATTCTTTATCTTTTATTGCATATTTTAAATCTTTAATGATTTCTTCATTATCTGTAAATTCTAGTGTGCTACCACAGTTAGGACATATAAAAGCTAATTCTGATGCATCTTCAAATGTAAGTCGGCAATCGTTAGATTTACATGTGAAAAACATATTATTTTCTTCAAATTCCAAAGCTTCTTTTAATTTAGAAAGCTCTTCATCTCTCTTTTTAATACACATTTCTTTGACATTTTCTTTTTCAAAAGTCCATTCATATGTAAACCATTGGGTATCAGGATCTTTACTTCTTTTATAACTAGCTAACCCTGAATCATATAATTTGTATAATACTCTTCTAACAATGTTTAATCTTAATTCAGTAGCTTCAGCAATATCTTCATCAGTAACTAATCCCTCATTTAGACATTCTATTATTTGAACACTACAATCCTCTTCTTCATTGTTTTCATTAATAAGTTCATAAAGTAATTCTTGAACTAATGGGTTATTTAGCATTATGCTCCTCCTTATAACACTAAACTTTACAAACTATTTAGTTTTATGAGTATTATCTATTTCCTTAGCATAACCATCATATTTATTTAAATTAATTAATACTTATGCAATTAATAAAAATTAGGTTAATATCAAATAATAAGATTTTAAAAAATATTCATAATAAATAATTCAGAAATTTAGCCTATACAATTCTATACTATATATTAATTATAGTATATTGCTATAATATATATTTTTAGTATTATCCGTACATTCAAAAACTTTGGTGGTTTTTAGAAATTTGTGTTATATTTGTTTCAATATTTTATTTTTAGGTTGAATTGTTTTAGAATTCCTTTT
>CADBMS010000046.1 GCA_902795935.1 uncultured Methanobrevibacter sp. | reverse complement strand
GATCCTCCTGAATTTGTGCTACTTGATCCTCCTGAATTTGTGCTACTTGATCCTCCTGAATTTGTGCTACTTGATTCTGCTGAGTTGCTTGATCTTCCTGAATTTGTGCTACTTGATCCTCCAGATTCGGATTCAGTAGAACCACTATTTTCTCCACTATTTGTGTTGGTGTTAGATGAACTGGAGCTTGAACCACTATTTTCTCCACTATTTGTGTTGGTGTTAGATGAACTGGAGCTTGAACCACTATTGGATTGGGCTGATGATTGACTTTTCTTTTTACGTAGGATTTTGTATGATGACTCAGGTATTGGTAGTGGATCTGCATTTGGATCCATACTTCCATATGTGCTGTTCAAAGATAAATTTTCTTCAGGGGTTGTACTATTTGAATCTAAAGTATTGGTTTCATTTAGCCCATCTACTTCATAATTGGATTCAATATTAGGGTTAATTAAAAATATTGCGTTTACTCCAACTAACATTATGGTAATAACTGACATAAAGGCTATTATAATACTTTTATAGTTCATTTTTATTCACCTAATGAAATAATATTTTAATAATACATTAGTTTATATATAAATTATTTGTATGATATTATATATAAATTCTAAATTAATTTTTAATTCAAATTAAATATTATTTATATCTTAACAATATATTTTTATAATAAATTAATAGTAGTTGTATGATGGATATAACTTTAAACTTTAATTTAAAATTAGAAATTCATTAATGTATTTTTTAAAAAAGAATATATGGATTTATACAAATAATTTAGTAAAATTCATATAATTTATTAAACCATGTCTAAATAATATAATTCCTGTAGATTCTCCATTTAAAGCATTTTTGCAATCATTAAACAATTCTTTTACAGATAATTTCGTTAAATTATTGTCAGATTTGTATGTTTGAAGTCCTGTCCAGATTTTTGCACCTTTAGAATTTTTTACAAAATTATTAGAAACATTTTTAATCCATTTACTATTTTTTCCATAATTTCCTTTGTATGCCATAGGAATAATTACATCTAAATCTTTACTTAGAGTAGGGATGTCTTGACCATAATATTTTTTCAAAGATTCCATTGATTCGGGCATTACTGCAGCAGAAACAATACACTTTGAGTTCACTAATCTAATATTATAAGCGCATTTTTTAGTGAAATAATTAATTGCATTAATTCCATTAGTATATTGGTATGCAGTTCCTGGGAATCTTAAATAATCAAGATGAATGCCTGAAACACCTTTTAATGATGCATATTGTTTAGCTAATTTAATTTTTGAATTAAATAAAGTATAGTTGTATGCTCCTGATTTAGTTGTTGGTTTAATCCACCCATTAATATAAAATGTTTGCATCCAAATATGAGTTTTAATTCCTTTTGATTTAGCTTTACTAATAAATTTTTCAATATTTGCTTTTCCATGAGTATTCATTGCTTCAGAGTTTAAGAAAATATGTTTAATTCCATTTTTTGATAAAGTATTTAAGTTAATATAATTCATATCTTTTGATTTTAGCCAAATTCCAGTATTTTTATTACCTAAATTTTTAATATATGTTTTATAATATGGTTTAACATATATTTTGGAAGTAATATATGTTCCTTTATAAATGGAAGTCTTTTTAAAATAGTAATTAATTTTATAAGTTCCTTTTTTTAATTTAATGTTAATAGAAGCTATTCCTTGTTTATTTGTTTTTCGAGTATATGTCTTTTTATTAATTTTAAATATTATTTTTTTATTAGATAATGGCGTTCCTCTTTTATTAATTAATTTAACCTTAAAAGGACTACTTATTTTACTAAAATAAGTAATAGAATTATTTTTTTTTATATATGTTGGCATTCCTTTTCTAACATATATTTTGGAAGATCCTTTTGAAGATTTAATATATTTTTCACCGTTATAATAATATTTAATTGAATAGTTTCCTTTTTTTTTCAATGTAATATATAAAGTAGCTTCACCTTTTTTATTAGTTTTTTTATAATATTTTTTACCTTTAAAAACAAATTTTATTGTTCTATTTGATAATTTACTATTATTTGTACTTAGAACAACTTTATATGGGTTTTTAACTCCAATATATGCTACATAATTAGATGATTTAATAGTTGATTTTGATATGTTATTTGTATTAGTGGAGGGAGTGGTGCTTGGTTGAGTTGTATTTATTGTGTTTGATGTAGTTTCTAATTTTGCACTATTTGAAACATTTCCGTCATTAGCACTAACTGTGCTTAATATTGAAATAAACATAATCATTACTACTGTTAAATATAGTAATTTATTTCTTGTAAAAATTTCCTCACCTTCTTTTAACTAGTTATAATATCTATTTTTTAAGTTATATGTATTAACTAACATATATTTAACTATTTAATCTAGTATCGAATATTTTATTTAATTGTAATTGCAGATTTTTTAGTAAATTTTATGTAAGGATTAGCTGAACTTATTTCGACTTTATATTTTCCTTTTTTAAGGTTTTTAGTGTTAATATAAATAATACCCTTGGTATTTGTTTTTTTGTAAATAGTTTTAACTTTTTTTCCGTTAATGATTATTATTTTTACTTTAACATTATTAATCACGTTTTTTGTACTTTTATGTTTTAGATTGATTTTAAAATAGTATTTAATTTTAAATTTACTTGTAATTTTTGGGGCTGTGACTGTAGCTTTTGATTTATATATTTTTATATTAATACGTTTAGTTTTATTTATTTTAACACAGCTTTCAGCAGAGTTTATAATTATTTTATGTGTACCAACAGAAAATGATGATGCTTTTAATGTTGCAATTCCTTTACTATTAGTGATAACATAATATGTTTTGTATTTTTTACCAGTATATACTCTGATTTTTAATTTAACACCAACAAGATATTTATTTGTTTTAGAATTTTTCAGGGTAATTTTTATAGTTTTTCCTGATTTATATGTTGTTTTTATAGAACTTGTAATTATTTTTCCATTTACTTTAAATGCATTAAAGACACCATATTTGTTTTTGTCATTAGTAGCTGAGTTTTTTGAATAAATACAATTATATAAATAAGCATTTTCTTTTAAATAAATTGAAGCTCCTTTATTTAATGCATAATTTTTTAAAAATTTGCTATTGATGATGTAAGCATTATTAGTAGATGAATAAATAGATCCTCCAATGTTGGCTTTGTTGTTTGTGAATGTTGTTTTGTTTATTGTTAGTGTGCCTGTGTTTGAGTATATTGCGCCTCCGGTTCCGGTGCATTCGTTG
>CADBMS010000045.1 GCA_902795935.1 uncultured Methanobrevibacter sp. | reverse complement strand
TATTTCTGACCTTTTTTTAATAAATAAAAATTATAAAAATGTATTTTTACAAACACACTCTGTTTAACAATAAAAGAAACAAAAATACAAAAAATTAGACTGAATTTTCAACAAAAAAATTCAGACTCCTAAACTATTTTTTAAAACTTGAAATTTACCTTTTAACAAAGTCAATATAATCCAAAAAAAAACTAATAATATTAAAAAAACTTTTGTAAATCATCCAGTTTAGAATCAAGTTTCACTAAAATATTAATTTTTGAAAAATGAGTTAATATAGTCATATATTCTATAACATTCACTAAAAAATGTATAAATAAATTCATTTAAAATACCATAATTACCTTTCAAATTGTAGGTTTTAGAATCTAAATCTGTTAATATCTGATTAACATCATAGTTGATTGATTCTACACTTTGGTGTCCATTAATAATATTCCAGTCATTAGTTATTTTTTTAGCTTTGTCTTGTGTTTTTTTAAGATCTTCTATGTTTTCAAACCTTTCTAATTTTTCGCCTCGATCTATTAATCTGTTCATTAATTCTTCAGGTTGAACATCTATAAAAAACATATATTCTGTTTTAGGTAAAAATAAGCAAATTAATTTATATATGTATTTTCCTAAGGGGTATGGAATGTATGCTACTCCTAGCGAGTACCTTACAAAAATCAGAGTATCTGTATTTTCATTATAATATAATCGTAGTGATCTTAGAACATCTAGAATGTAATATATTGCTGCTTTGGCATGATTAATTTTTCCAGTTTTAAGTAAACATTCTTTTAAAGATAAACCCCATCTATTATCAGTTGATGGGTGTGTTCTTAAAATAACATTTTCACCAATAGCCTCATACTTGTCTTTAATTAGTAATGATTGTGTGTCTTTACCACAGCCATCTAATCCATCAACTACAATAAATTTCATTTCAAAAAACACCGTTATTAAGGTTTTTAATTAATATTTACGATTCTGTTTTTAAGTTTAGTTTATTTTTTTTATAATTATTTATATATTTTTTTTATAATTTATTTTTTTTCATTGAGAAAAATCATTACTAAAATATCTAATCCCATAACGATTAATAATATTCCCATAATTTGTGGTGAAATTAATGTTTGATTAATTATAAACATACCAAACAATATCATTATAATGTTTTGTAAAATACTACAAATCATACCTATAGTGGAGATTGTGAATTTAAAGGTATTCTTAGTATTATATTGTTTATTTAATAGTCTAATTAAATCAATAACTTGAAATATACAAATCATATTTAAAATACCTACGATATAAATTAAAGGCAAGTTTAGTATATTTGGAATTAAACAAGATATCATCGACAAAAGTAAACCTATGAATCCTAATAAGTATAACCAAATTTTTCTATCTAAAATACCTATGGGACTTATACCTTTGAATATTGCTTGTATAGATAAAATTAGCAGTGTAATACTGGTAATTCCGCTTATTGAAGCAATATTAAAATAACTCATTATTATTCCTGAAACTATTGCAAATATTCCTAAAATAAGTGCTAAAATAGATTCTAATTCTAAACTAACAGGTTTTAATAAAATAATTTTTTCTTCACTATCTTCATCTTTTAACTCAGCATCATCAATACATTTATTGGCTAAATAAAAAAAGGGCAATGAATATAATAAAATAACAATGTTTAAATCTAAACCTGCATTAAACATATTATTTGCACCAATGATTCCTGCAATTAAATATATGATTATATAAGTTATTTTATTTTCCATATTCATTGGATTCTTTTCAGGTTCTTCTAAAAATAGTTTGGAGAGTAAAGTAATACTTCCAAAAAATAAAAGAACTCCTAATAAAATAGTGGATGTTATTTTTATAATATTTGGTATTAAACATAATATTATCCCAATTATTTCAATAATTAATCCTATAATGAATGTTAATATGTTTCTTTTAATCTGAAAAATAGGTTGTTTATTTGGAATAAATATTGGTATTGCAAATAATATTAAAAATAATCCATAAACCCTACTAAAATCATGATTAAATGAGGTATTCTTATTGGAGTATAAGAATAAACTTAAACTGATTAAATAAAATCCGAATAATAGGTAACTTAAACTATTATATGAAATTTTAATTTCTTCGTTTAGTTTACTTAAAAGAATGCTTGCAAAAGAATCAGTCATTTGTAAATACGTCCATTATAAATTATTTAATCTTTTTTCTTCAATATTTTGAATAATTTTACTCCAATGAGGATAACGTTCCGTAAATTTAATAATTTCATTAGCTTGTCTATTTTTTATTAAAGCAACAATTTCTTTTTCCTCATTGTATTTTTTGTTTATACGGATGTCATAATCTCGTCTATTTCGCAATATTTTTAATTTAGAATCAATATATGCTTGAGGTATTTTATTAAAAATAGATTCTCGTTCAGTGTTATTAAGAAGTTTAACACCATCTTCTATTTTTAATTCGTCTTTAAATTCTGATAATAATTCAGGTAAAATATATGGACTAATTAATATGGTTTTTTCAATTTCGGCAAAGATTAGTTTTAAATAATTTTTATCCAATTGAACTTCTTTTAACATTATAAAAACCTAATAATTTTTGAATTATTTGTATTTATATAATTTTGATTATATTTATCTTTTTAGAATTAATATAATAAAAATAAGTTTTTTGAATCATGACAAAAATAGAATAATTAATATAACTTATAATTGTTTTATTATTGAAATTAGAAGTTAATCAATTTATTTTATAAAAATAAGTAAATAGTTAATTCTTATTTATAATTAACTATTTTTCAAATATTATTAAGAAATGAGATTTTCCATTATCTTCTTTTATGTCTTCACCAATAGCATAATTTAGATATACTTTTTTAAGGTTTTGTTCTGCAAACATAGTTTCTAATTCTTCTATGGTACTTCTTACTTCATATTTAGGGCCATGGGGGGCATGAATTTTTTTATAATCCATAATGGCAATTTTTCCGCCAGTTTTTGTGATTCTTTTTAGTTCAGAAATCGCTTCATATGTTGTTTGTCTTGCTTTAAATCCATGAAATACATTTACTAATAAACTTATATCTATTAATTCATCTTCAATGGATATGTGTTGACTAATATCAGAAGTTAATGCAATCATATTTTTTATATTTTTTTCTTTGATTTCTTTTTGTAAATCAATAATTGAAGGTTCATAATTGTCAATTGCATATATTGTTGCATCATCAGTTAGTGAGTTTAATGCTTCCATAGCTATATGCCCATCTCCACAGCCTGCATCTAAAAATGTTTCAGTTCCTTTTAAATTTAAGTCATTAATTATTTCTTTAGCATTTAAAAAGTTTTCACTAGATATGCCATGTATGCGATGTCCATTTTTAGGCAGAAACTCTTTTTTTTTCATTATTTTAAATCTCCTTTAAATTAACTCATAATAAGCTCCTTCTGCACAAGATTTACATACTGGTTTTCCACCACGGTTTAGGTGTCTTTCATCTGCAACTTTATCATTACATATTGAACAGAACACACTACTATGGGGATTTCCAGGTTTTTGAGCATCAGGTATTTTTATTTTTACTTCTTGCACTGTGAACAATTCTTCTGCTGGAGTATTTTTGAATCTTTCAACTAATTCATCTTTAGTTTCTTTTTTACCACATGATTTATTTGCATCAGAATCAACTATGCGTATTGCTTTTTCAGTATCCATATTATAAAATGTTGCGGCGAATTTACCATAATACATTTGTTTTAATGATCTTTTTCCTAATGTACATCCAGTAACTACTTGTATTGCATCTGCCATACATCTATCAATTTCAAGAAATACTATTAAATTTTTGTGCCTAGTATTTAATTCCATATTCATCAATTTCATTCCATACATTGCAAGTTTTGTTCCTATGGTTATTCCACCACAGATTTCGCCATGAAATTTGCCTGCTTTTTCTAATTGTTCTTCAAATTGGTCCATATTAATTATTCCTTTATTGTTTACTTTGTATTTTTTTTTATATGTTTTTTATGGATTGTCGTAGTATATCCTTATTTTAAGTTTATTTAAATTTTTATCATATATTTATGGTTGTCATAATATTATTCTAATACGACATGTTTATTTTTACTACTCATTATTATTTATTTTTTGTTTTTAAATTTTTAAAACTTTAAACAGAAACATTTATTAATTATTATTTTATTTTTATGTTGTTCATCTATTTTTAATTATTTAACAGTTTTAACATCTTATATATTATATTAAACAGAATTATTGCCTTTAAATAATATAATATATGGGAAATCATCATGGAGTATTATGTTTAATTGGAATTCATCGTAATATTTTACGAGTTTCATTTGAAAATGCTAGTGAAAATTTAAATAATTTAATGTTACCTAAGTTATCTGAAATATTAATTGAGAAATTAACACTATATTGATAAACAAATCAAAAAAGAACTTATTCGTGAAAAAATCAATCATGATGTAGCTGCTATAACATTCTTCAGTATAGTTTTTTACATAAATTTTATGGGAAAATTTTACGGTCAAAAATTTAATATCGTCGAACGTGAATATTTAGATTCTTTTTTTGATACTTTCTTAGACTGGACATTAACTGTTGGATAAAATTTATATTATTGTTATTTTTTTAATTTGCGGCATTTTTATTAATTTTTTAAAGTTATGTTATTCAGTTTAAATAATCTAAAATAACTCCACGGCCACTATCACGAAAAGCTCTAGAAACACTGCCTTGACCTAATTTAATACCTCCAAAAATACGTGAAACTATAATCATATGATTATTAAGTTCATATTCATGTAATAATTCTAATAAAACACGGCCTGGAGAACCAACTTCACCATCAGCTCTCTGTTCTTCAACACCATCATATAAACTAGCATAACAATGATGGGCTGCCTTTTTATATTTTTTATTATGAATTTCACGAATTTTTAAAATATCCTCTGCAGATTCTACACTATATAAATGTGCATAAAATTTAGACTTACGAACTACTAATTTGCCTGCAGATAATTCTTTAACAACCATATATATTTCTCCTATAAAAAATAGTGGGGGGAAGTTTTAGAAGAGCATTAAAATGCTCCTCCTCCACCTCCTCCGCCTCCGCCTCCGGAACCACCAAATCCACCACCGACACTACTACTTGTAGCGACACCTGTGGTTGAACCAAGAGTCATAGAAGTACCAAGTACAGAATAACCTCCATAATAATGGAATCTATATAAGTCACTATTATCTAATTGTTCAGGAGGTAAAGACAACTTCATATGTTCACTCACTGTTTCTGCAACACCTAATGCTGTAGCATAAACTAAGTAATGATTCCATACTGTAACTGATTCTGGTGGATATTCTTCAATCATGGAAAAATCAGTTAAATACCTTTTAAAATTATTCCATTTTGCATCATATGTTCTACCTTCATTAGTCCATCGACCTCCAATTTTTGAAGGTAAAAACAATAAAATAAATGAAATAATTATTAATGGAATACAAAGTATGAACAATCTACCTGCTGCAGGTAGTGAATTATCCCATGTAAAGAATAAACAAATAGTAGAAATTATTAATAAAATAACTGCATAAACTTTTATGATTATATTTCCAGTTCCAATGAACATTGAACTTGCTCTATCACCAATATTGTTTTCAACACTAAGTTCCCATGCACTATATTTAGCACGATAATCTCTAGCATCTGATTCGTTTTTCATATTTTCTGAGAAATCATTTAAACTAAATCTTCCTCCAATAGAATAACTTTCAAATAATTTGTAAACAATTTCTTCAGGTTCATTTAAATCATCAATACTTTTATCATAATTAATATTTAAAATAGTATCTCCTTCAATAGAAGTATCTTCTAATTTAAAATATTTTCTGTTTATAAGATCCATAACTGTGGCTTTAAATCCATCCATACTTGGATTTCCAGCACCAGTGATACTAACGTTGGTTAAAGCATTAACTGTTGCTGGCGGATCATTAGTAGGTAATTCTCTTTCATATTCTCCGTTATATTCAATTTCTGGTTCTCTACCAAAGAAAAAGTAAGCTAAAAATGGTATGACTAAACTTATTAACAATACTCCTGAAAGTATAGTGTAAATTAATGTTTGCCGAGCTTCTTTGGCAGAATCCTCTTCTTGTATTTGTTTGAGTTTTTCTTTACCATCTTGTGGTATTATATTTGCATATTTTGTATTATTAGAAAATTGATTTTTAGGAATTAATATACGTAATTCAAACCATTCATAAGGATTAATAGAATTAGTTTCAACGTTTAGTACATTACTGGTCCAGAAGGTAGTTCCTTCAAAGTAACTAGGATTAACCCAATATTCCACTCCATCTTTTGATTTTAAATGGAATCTTGCAGTTACTTTAGGAACTCCTTTATCCCAACCATCACCCCATGGTTTATAATGAACTTCTGCAATATCATTGTAAATATTTGTTTGATTAACAAAATCATATTCTAATGTCACATCTACTTTTCTATCTTTAATCTTTGTTCTAGTAGTTGGACTTGAAGATAAATAGATTTTTATTTTTTCAATATCATCTTTAAATGTAATTGAAGGTGTTAAAGTATAAGCTCCTTTAGCACTAACTTTCAGATTACTTATTTTCGTTTTTTTTCCAGTTCCAGTTACTAATGGAATATCACGATAAACACCGTTCCATGATCCTTTAAATTCGTATTGGAATGTTTCTTTAACATGTAACAATCCATTTTCAAGAACATAAATATCAATAGTCGCTCCATTAATATAATATTCTTTGTCATCCTCTGCAAAACTAACTGGAACTATGGATAATATTATTAAAAAAATTAAAATGGAGATTATTGGTTTTTTATCCATATGAATCACCTAATCCATTTTTATACTATGATAATTATTGAACTATTTTTAAAAATAAAATATGGTAATCTTTAATTAAAATTCAACTTTGGGAACACTTCTAGATCCTTCAGATGCTTCAAAGAAGTCTGCTTCTTCAAATCCAAATATTCCTGCTACTAAGTTGTTAGGGAATTGTTGACATGTGTTGTTATATTTTAAAACAGTATCATTATAGAATTGTCTAGAATATGCGATTTTGTCTTCAGTTCCACTTAATTCCTCTTGTAATTCTTTGAAATTTTCATTTGCTTTTAATTCAGGATATTCTTCAGCTACTGCAAATAAAGATCTTAATGCGCCAGTTAATTGATTATCTGCTGCTTGTATATCTTTAACACTACTAGCATTCATCATACCAGACCTTGCTTTAGCTACATTTTCAAGGACACTTTTCTCATGTCCAGCATATCCTTTAACTGTTTCTACAATGTTTGGAATCAAATCATTTCTTCTGTTTAATTGCACATCTATTTGGGACCATGCATTTTTAACTTTATTACGGGCTTTAACAAGATTATTGTATAAAACTACGATTATAATTAATAAAATTATTATAATGGCTCCGATTATCCAAATTATCATATTATATACGCTCCAATATAAAATATATTATAATTATTATTCATTTTGTTTTTACTAATATTTAATATATGATGAGTTATTGTTTAAAGTTAAAATTAGTATAATTAAATTAAATACTAATATTAAGCTTTTCATGTCAATTTTATATTTTATAATGATAAAATAAAAACAAGAAAATTTAACTTATATTGTTAAAATAATATAATTTGAATCAAATAATAAAGTTTCATCGCTTAAATTATAGGATATATTTAATACAACTCTTTAATAATTTAGTTTCTAAAAATGAACATTAATTTATTATTGTTTATTTAAAAATAGTGTTTTCTATTATTATTTTTTCAGGAGTTTCATTATAAATTCCATTATCATTATTTAAATCAATATTTTCTTGAAATATGGAATTAGTTATAGTTAAATTATTTTCAGAATGACAAATAGCTCCACCATTAGTTCTTGATTGATTTTTAATAAATTTACATCCATCTATTTTCATTAAATTTAAATTATATATTGCCCCACCATCTTCTTCAGAAGCATTATTAATAAATTCGCTATTATATATTTCCATGGTGTCTAAATTGTATATTGCTCCTCCATTAAACATAGAATGATTATTTTCAAGTATGCAATTTTTAATAATCATTAAGCCATCGTTACAAATTGCTCCACCAACGGTTGTAGCTTTATTTTCATATAATTTAATATTGTCAATAATAAGTGTGCCGTAATTATTTATAGCACCACCACTATCTTCTAACCCGTTACTTATATTAAAATTTTTAAAGTCAACTTTAAATTCATATATTATAAATATGGGTCTCCCACTTTCTTGCCCACTAACAATTGTTTTATCGATATCTTCTCCAATAATTTTTACATGATGAATAATATTTATTCCAGATTCGCTATAAATTCCATTTTTTAAATAGATAGTTCCATGTTCTTGAACATTATCTAAAGCATCTGTTATTGTTTTTTTAGGTTTATTTTGAGTTCCAGAATTAGTATCATCACCATTTGGACTAACATATATCTCTTTCATCTTTTCTTTGTTTGGCATATGAATCTAAATTTTTAATTTAATAATCTTAAAATTAATTATTTGTTATATTTTAAGAATAATTTTTTCTTAATTCTCTTCTTAATAGTTTCCAACCATTAACGCGAGGTAATTCTTCAACAGAATAAATTTTACGAGGAACTTTATATCTAGCAATGTTTTCATGAGCAAATTTCAGTAATGCATCAGTTTCATCTTCATCTTCCCAAACTACTGCAGCTACAGGTAATTCTCCACGATGTTCATCAGGTATACTAAATAATGCAATTTCATTCACACTTCTATGCTTAATTAAAATTTCTTCAACTTCTGTTGGATATATCTTCCAACCAGACATCACAATCATATCTTTTTTACGATCAGTAATAAATAATCTATTATCTTCATCTAAATAGCCAATATCTCCAGTTAAAAACCACCCGTCTTTAAGAAATGATTTTTCACTTTCTTCAGACATTTTCCAATAACCTTTAGCTATAGCTGGACCACGTAAAGCTATTTCACCATTTTCAAATTTACCTAATTTTTTATCAGAATCCATTTCATCAACAATTTTTAATTCGGAAAAACAAACAGGATGGCCCACACTTTCAAATCTGTCTGCAGTACTGTAATCTTCAGGTCTTATAACAGTACCAGTACCGATAACTATTGTTTCAGATAGTCCATAAGCATTAATCACAGGTATTTGATATTTTTTATGGAATTTTTTCCAAATTTCTTTATGTAATGGGCCTCCTCCACTAATAATTTCACGCACACTTTTTAGCTGTTGGCAAGGTTTATTTTCAAGAGTAGTTAAAGTATGGATTATTGGAGGCATACCTGTTAAAACAGTCACTTTCTCGTTTTCACATAATTCAAGATATGATTCTAATTCAAATTTACTCATCATAATATATTTTGCACCAGCTCTTAATGCAGCAATTCCCCAAGAAATTCCAACATGAGCCATAGGATAAATTCCAAGGAATATATCATCTGGTTTAAGTGTTAATACATCACATTCATTATGTATTGCTGCAAACCAATTTCCATGAGTTAACATTGCACCTTTAGGTTTACCTGTAGTGCCAGATGTGTATTGTAATTGGCATAAATCATCCCAATCTGTTTCTTCTGCAGGCAGTACTTCACATTCCTTATAAGAATCAATATTATTCAATATATATTTTGTTGCACTTAATTCCATATCTTTAGCATCATCATCAGTTATAATTAATTTAGCATCTGCATTTTTAATTAAATATTCAATTTCGGGTTTAGTGAAAATTCTATTAGTAGGAACTGCTACTGCACCAATTCTCCAAATTGCAAAGAATGAAAATAAATATTCCGGAGAATTATTTAAATAAATTAAAACACGATCTCCTTTAGAAATTCCTTTATTTTTTATTTGTCTGCCCAATTCTGATATAATATTAAGAATTTCTTGTGAATTATAATGCCTATTATTTTCCGGACAATAAAAAACGGGTTTATCTAATCTACATGTATTTGCGTCTAAAAAAGTAGTTATATTTAACATAGTATCATTTATTATTTTTTATCTAAAAATTCAAGTATTTCCTTACTTAAAACATCAAAATTATATGGCATAAGAATATTATGTTTAGTATTATTAAATATTATCAGTTTAGAATCTTTTATTTTATTATTAATATCTTTGCCCATATTCACAGTTGTAAATGGATCATCACATCCAAAGAATAATAATGTGGGACATTTTATTAGAGATAATTTATTTTCAATATCAAAATTTTCGCAAGCATAAGTTGCATATTTTAATGAATTTAGGTCTTGTTTTTTTAATTTTTCACGGATAATTGACTCAAATAAACTTTCATCTTTTAATAATTTTTCAATAACAATTAAATTTGATATTTTTTTAATAAATTCTTCAAAATTACCTTCTTCCAAGTTATTCATTAAATTTTTAGATTGGATTTTTATATTTTCATCAGAATAACTAAAACTAGACATTAAAATAAGAGATTCTACTAATTCGGGATGTTTTATTGCAATATTTTGAGCTACAGCTCCACCTAATGAAAAACCAATAATAACAGTTTTTTTAATATTTTTACTTTTAATTAAAGAATAAACATATTCTGTAATTTCATTAATATGAATATCTTTACTTATATTTTCTGATTTACCATGTCCTGGCAAGTCCATTCTTAGAATGTGGTAATTAGAAAATAACTTTAGTAATGGATTCCAAAAAGTTAAATCATCAAATAGTCCATGAATTAACACTATTTTTTTTGAAAAATTTCTTCCACTTTCTTCATAATTTAACTTCATATTTATTTTATAAAGATGATAATCCTATTTAAAAACTATTATTAATAAAACTAAATTGTATTCTAAAGACAGTGCTCTGTTTCTGATAATTTTCACAATATTCTAATATTATCATTTAAGTAATATAATTATTATTTATTAATATTCTATTCTATGAACTAATTAATTAGTACTCTTTTATTTAATGCAATTGCTGATTTATTATTTAGTTTTTAAAAACTTATTATAATTTATTAATATCTCTAATTATAAAATTGTTTTAATCTTTAATTTATTAATGACTTTAAAATACTAAAGTATATATGTTATTAAATCCTAAGAATTAACTGATTACTGTTTACAATAGTTAAGATATTTGTAAATAAGAATCGATTGTTAGGTGATAAACATGGTAGAATTATCCTATCTGTATGGTTTAAATTTGTATACAATAAAAGGAAAATATGTGGGAAGAGTTGAGGATGTTGTTCTCAACATTAAAAAAGGTAGAGTATCAATATTAAAAGTTAAAGCATTAACCCAAGAAAGTAAAACTCCAGGTGGAGGATTCGCTACATTATTACGCCAAGGTTTCAATATGCATGAACCAGATGAATTAAATTCTAATGGTGAAGAAGACATTATGGATATTTCATATGAAAGGGTTCAAGCTGTTGGTGATATTTTACTTATAGATCCAGCATCTAAACCAAAAGATACTCAAGAAGTAACTGTAAATTAAATAAATGCGGTTAGTGGGATATAATATCGCATTATAAGAAATAAATAAAGGTTATTTTTTGTTTATAAAATCTTTTTATTGCCTTTTAATTGTCTACATTACGTGGGGATATACTCATAAAAAATGATGTCATATCCAAAAAAATATGATGATAATTAATTAATTTAATTATTTATTTATATTAATTTAATGCCTTGATGTATGGGGGGTTAAATTAAGTATTATAATTATAAACATACATATTTAATTTTTTTTAACAATAACAAATTGTAATATCCATATATTCTATTTAAAGCAAACTAATATCATTTAACTTATTATACTATTAATAATATAATATAATTAATACGACTGCAATGTGATACTATGATAATTGGAATAGTGGGATGTGGAGCAATTGCAAATATTATAACAAATTATGCAATTGAAGGAAAATTAGGATCTGAACTAAAATATTTCTATGATTGTGATTTAGAAAGAGCAGAAAATTTAGCTGCACAAGTTAATGGAACTGTAGTGCTAAAAATAGAGGACATGCTAAATTATGTTGATTTAGTAATTGAAGCTGCTGCACCATCTGCAGTACCACTTGTGGTTCCTAAAATTTTAAATAGTGGAACAAATGTTATGATTATGAGTGTGGGGGCTTTAATGGATGAAAAATTCAGATTGAAATTAAATCAATTAGCTGAAGAAAATAATGTAAAAATATTCATGCCTTCTGGAGCAATTGTGGGTTTAGATGGAATTAAATCTGCATCTATAGGTAAGATAAATAAAGCAACATTAATAACCCGAAAACCACCGAAATCATTGGGTAAAACTTTAACTGAAAAAGAAATATTATATGAAGGCAAAGCATCAGAAGCAGTTAAAAAATTTCCTGTTAATATAAATGTAGCTGCTTCATTAAGTATTGCTTGTGGAATTGATGTTGATGTTAAAATAATTGCAGATCCTAAAGTAAAACGTAACATGCATGAAGTATATGTTGAAGGAGTTTTCGGTTCATTCAGAACTTCCACAGAAAATGTAAGATGTGATATCAACCCTAAAACTAGTATGTTGGCTGCATTTTCAGCAATTAAATTACTTAAAGATTTAAACCAAAATTTTGTAATTGGAAATTAATTAATTTTACTTATTCAATTTTGAGTCTTATGAAAAAATATGAAATATATTCAAAAATAGTAGTGCCTCCTTCTAATAGATTAATTTTAAGATTAGATGGTAGGGGATTTCATAAATTAACTTCTAATTTAGATTTAGATAAGCCATATGATGAACATTTTAGAGATATTATGGTTAACACTGCAAAACAATTATTAATTGAGTTTCAACCATATTTTATATATACATTTTCAGATGAATTAAACATTTTATTAAAAGAAATACCGTTTAATGGTAGAATAGAAAAATTAAATTCAGTATTTGCAAGTTATACTTCTTCAGTATTTCAAAAAGAATTACTAAAAATTATTTCAGATAGTGATAACTTGCCAATAGTTTCCTTTGATTCTAGAATCATACCTTTAACTAATGAAACCGTTTATGAATATTTTAAGGGTAGACAAGATGAGGCATGGCGTAATTGTATTAATGGTCATGTATATTGGCTACTTAGGGAATCTATGGCTGCAAATGAAGCAAATAATATGCTTAAGGGTTTGAAATCAAGTGATATGCATGAGTTAATGTTTAATAAGAAAAATGTAAATTTATCTAAGTTACCTAACTGGCAAAAAAGAGGGGTGGGTGTTTATAAAGTTTTAACTGAAACTGAAGAATATGATTCCAAAAAACAAGTAAAAATAACTTCCCTTAGACAAAAAATTAAAATCAACTATGATTTGCCAATTTTTGATGTTAAATTCTTTAAAAATAAATTTAACATATTTTAAATATTTCTGGATTGATATATTATGGATTTTAATAAGTTTTTAGCTAAAATATTTGGAAATGATAAATTAAAATTTTCAAATTCAGAAATATCTTATGATTTGATTTGTGAAATTATGGCTATAGCACAGAAATCTCATCCTCATGAATTTGCAGCACTATTTGAAGGTAAATTAAAAGAAGATACTCTTAAAATTGAAAAATTAGTATTTGTTCCTGGTGAAAACTCAGAACAAGGTGCTACACTTAATACATTAATGGTGCCCACTAATATGAAAATTATAGGTTCTGTACATTCACACCCATGTCCAAGTAATCACCCATCTAATGCAGATATTCATTTTTTTTCAAAAATTGGTATTATACATATGATTATTTCGGAACCTTATGATATTTCTAATATAGCAACTTATAATTCATTTGGTGAGAGAATTCAGTGTAAAGTTATAAAATAAAAATTAAAATAGAAAAAAAATATTAGTGTTTATAAAATTAAAAAAGAAATAAATTAGAATACTATTGAAACTGCATCATTAACATTATCTAAACTAATAATATTGTCTAATATTTCTTGAGAAACTGTTTCATCAACAGTAAGTACCATTATCGCATCTCCTCCAAGTTTTTTACGTCCAACTTGCATAGTGGCGATATTAATTTCTTTTTCTCCTAATTTTTGTCCAATTGATCCAATAGTACCAGGTAAATCTTGATATTTAACAATTAACATGTTTCCTTCAGGAATCACATCTACAGGGAAATCATTTATTTCAATAATTTTAGCAGTATCTTTGTAGGTACCAACAATAGTTAACTTATCTATGTTGGTTTTAATATTGAGTTTTAATGAAGTTTCATAATCACTGCTGTCACTAAATTTACTTTCAGTAATGCTTATTCCCCTATTTTTAGCAATAATTGGTGAACTAATTTTGTTAACTGGTTCAGTTAATATTGGATTTAAAATTCCTTGGAGAATAGTTCTTGTTAAAATGTCTTGTTTTGGCATTTCTGCTAATTCTCCATTAAATGTTATGTTTACATCAGTAATAGTTCCATGTAATCCTTGAACTGCGAAGTTTCCCATTTTTTCAGATAAGTCCAAATAAGGTTTCATAATAATGTATGTTTCATTATCTAATACTGGCATGTTTAAAACATTTTTAGGAGTTTCACCATTGAATAAGTTTATAATTTCATTTGCAACTATTATTGCAGCATCTCTTTGCGCTTCAGATGTTGATGCTCCTATGTGGGGTGTTAAAACAATATTATCTAATTCTAATAATGGGTTATCTACTGGAGGTTCTACTTCATATACATCTAATGCTGCTCCAGCAATTTTATTTTCTTTTAATGCAATATAAAGGGCTTCTTCATCAATAATTCCTCCACGAGCACAATTAATTATGAAGGATGTTTCTTTCATGGTTTCAAATGCATCAGTTGATACTATGTGTTTAGTTTCTGGAGTTAAAGGTACATGTATTGTTATTACATCAGATTTTTCGAAAATAGTTTGTAAATCCACAATTTCAACACCTAACTCTTTAGCTACAGTTTTATTTATATATGGATCATATACCATCGCATCCATACCAAATGATTTAGCTCTTATAACTACTTGGGATCCAATTCTACCCATTCCAATAATGCCTAAAGTTTTATGGTTTAGTTCAGTACCCATGAATAATTTTTTTTCCCATTTTCCTTCTTTAACTGATTTATCTGCAATTGCAATTTTACGTGATAGTGCTAACATTAATCCCATAGTTTGTTCTGCAACAGTTATGGATGTTGATTGGGGTGCATTAACTACCATAATTCCTTTTTCAGTTGCTGCATTTACATCAATATTGTCAACTCCAACTCCAGCTCTTGCAATGATTTTAAGGTTAGTTGCATTATCAATAACTTCTTTAGTTACTTTTGTTCTACTTCGTACTATAATAGCATTATAATCTTTTATTGTTTTAACTAGTTCTTCTGGTGTGATGCTAGTATTAACAACGACTTCTGCAACATCTTTAAGCGCATTTATTC
>CADBMS010000044.1 GCA_902795935.1 uncultured Methanobrevibacter sp. | reverse complement strand
TAAATAAACTAAAAATAGCTACTATAAATACTTTTCATTTTTTTTCTAATTAAAAACTTTATAACAAATATTGATTAAATATATTTAATTGTTAATATTAATTAATTTTTTAATTAATTTTAAAAACAAGAGGTGATACATTTGAGCGAAAAGATAGTTATATCTCCTACATCACGACAAGAAGGACACGCAGAGCTTGTCATGGAAGTTGATGATGAAGGAATCGTAACTAAAGGTAGATACTTTAGTATTACTCCTGTAAGGGGTTTAGAGAAAATGGTCGCTGGAAAAGCACCAGAAACTGCACCAGTACTGTGTCAAAGAATTTGTGGTGTTTGTCCAATACCTCACACATTGGCATCAGCAGAAGCTATCGATGACTCTCTAGATATTGAAGTACCTAAAGCAGGACAATTGTTAAGAGAATTGATTTTAATGGCACATGATGTAAACAGTCATGCTATACATCATTTCTTAATAGCAACTGATTTTGTACCTGAAAATTTAATGGCAACTGCAATTAACAGTGTATCTGAAATTAGGAAAAACATGCAGCCTGTTGTAGATATAGTTGCAGGTGAAGGTATCCACCCTTCCGATGTTAGAATTGGAGGAATGGCAGATAACATTAGTGAATTAGCAAGAAAAAGATTATATTTCAGATTAAAACAATTAAAACCAAAACTTGATGCACATGTTGAATTAATGTTGGGTTTAATTGCTGATAAAGACTTGCCTGCAGGGTTAGGTGTAACTAACCAACCTATAATGGCTACTTCTAAAACATATGGTGATAGATCCCAGTTTGATTTAGACAGATTCACAGAAATCATGCCTGAAAGTTGGTATGATGATCCTGAAATTGCTAAACGTGCATGTTCTACAATACCATTATACGATGGTGTAAATGTAGAGGTGGGGCCAAGAGCAAGAGCTGCAAAATTCGGCGGATTCACAGACAAAGGTGTAGTAGCTCAACATGTTGCAAGAGCTCATGAAATGAAGAGTGCATTAGCACGTGCTATAAACATTTTAGATGAATTAGATACTTCAGCTCCAGTAAGGGCAGACTATGATATTACTGGTACTAATAAATTAGGTTTAGGTGTAATTGAAGGTCCTAGAGGAACTGATATACATATGGCGCAAATTGCAAATGGAAAAACTCAATTCTACAGTGCGTTAGTTCCAACAACATGGAATATACCAACTATGGGAATGGCAACTGAAGGATTCCACCATGAATACGGACCTCATGTCATCAGAGCATATGACCCATGTTTATCATGCGCTACCCACGTACTTGTAGTAGATGATGATGATAACAGTGTCATTAAAAATGAGATAGTCAGGATTTAGGGGTATTAGAAGGGAATGATATATGTTATACGATGCGGAGATAATGATTGTAGGTTGTGGAAATCTTCTTTTTAAAGATGATGGTTTTGGACCAGCAGTTATAAAAGCTTTAAATGAATATTTTGATAAACCTGATAATGTGAAACCTGATAATGTAATGTTTGTAGATGCAGGAACAGCAGGACCACAATTTGTATTTTCTCTACCAAATGATTCGTGGAAAAAACTTATAGTTGTTGATGTTGCAGAATACAATGCAGAGCCTGGAACTTTAAGAATGTTTACTGTTGATGAAATACCTAAAGCAGCATATGAAGATGTACATTCTTGGCCAGTAAACCAACCATTGCATAATTTAGCCGAAAAAATTGATGTTAAAGTATTAGGATGTAAACCTAAAGAAATCTCTGCACCAGATGTAGTTGTAGGGTTAACTGAACCAGTAGAAAAAGCAATTCCCCAAGCCATTGATATGATATTAAATGAAATAGGGGTTTAGTAAAATGAGCTTGATTTCTAAAGTAAAGCGATTTTTAAGAATTGAAACTAAACCAACTAAGGATGATGAGGAAGATAAACCAACAGAATCAAAAATAACAGGAGCTTCCACTACTGAAAAAATTAAAAAACCTGTAAATTTAGAAGACGTTGGAGCTTCAAAACAGGAGGTTGAAAAAGTGGCCGAAGAAAATGCAAAACCAAGAATTGGTTACATTCACTTAAGTGGATGTACTGGAGATGGAATGGCGTTAACAGAAAATTACGACATTCTAGCTGAATTACTCACCAATATGGTGGATATCGTTTATGGACAAACACTAGTCGACGTATGGGATATGCCAGAAATGGATTTAGCACTCGTTGAAGGATCAGTTTGTCTTCAAGATGAACATAGTATGCATGAATTACAAGAAGTAAGAGAAAAAGCAAAATTAGTATGTGCATTTGGGTCTTGTGCAGCAAATGGATGTTTCACAAGATACGCTCGAGGTGGACAACAAGCAAGACCAGATCATGAATCTTTTTTACCAATAGGGGATTTAATTGATGTGGATTTAGCTATACCTGGATGCCCACCATCACCAGAAATAATTGCTAAAACTGTAGTAGCATTAATCCAAGAAGATATGGATTATTTACAGCCTATGATTGACTTAGCAGCAACAACTGAAGGCTGTGGTTGTGATTTACAAAAATACATAGTAAATAATGCATTATGTACTGGTTGTGGTACATGTGCAATGGCATGTCAAACTAGAGCAGTAACCATGGTAGAAGGACGACCTGCATTTAATTCTGATCGTTGTATTAAATGCGGTATTTGTAGAATTCAATGTCCAAGAAGCTGGTGGCCTGAAGAAAGAATTAAAGAAGACTTAGGTCTATAGGAGGCTTAAAAATGGTTTTAGGAACTAGTAAACAAATAGTATCAGCAAGAGCAACTGATAAACAAATCCAAGCAGTCTCCCAAGATGGTGGAATTGTAACAGGATTATTATCATTTGCTTTAGATGAAAAAATCATAGAAGGGGCTGTCGTAGCTGGACCTGGTGAAGAACTATGGAAACCAAAACCTATGGTAGCAATGTCTGCAGATGAAATTATAGCAGCTGCAGGAACAAAATACACATTTTCACCTAATGTTATGATGTTGAAAAAAGCAGTAAGGCAATATGGTATAGAAAAATTAGGAACTGTAGCTATCCCATGTCAAACTATGGGTATTCGTAAAATGCAATCCTATCCATTTGGAGTTAGATTCTTAGCTGACAAACTTAAACTTTTAGTTGGAATTTATTGTATGGAAAATTTCCCATTTGCTTCTCTTGAAACTTTCATCAATGAAAAATTAGGATTAAGTACGGATTTAGTAGAAAAAATGGATATTGGAAAAGGAAAACTCTGGATATACACTCAAGATGAAACTTTTTCATTACCATTAAAAGAAACTCATGGCTATGAACAAGCAGGATGTAATATTTGTAAAGATTATGTTGCAGAACTCGCTGATGTATCAACTGGTTCAGTAGGATCACCAGATGGTTGGTCTACTGTAATTACAAGAACTGATGATGGGGACACAATATTCCAACAAGCTGTTGATGCTGGAATATTCGAAATTAAAGATATCGATTCTGTAAAACCAGGATTACCTCTATTAGAAAAATTAGCTAAATCTAAAGCTGATAAAGGGGCTAAAGAATCAGAAAGAAGAAGAGAATTAGGATTACCTGTCCCATGGTAAGAATCTTAGTTCAATGAGAATTTTAATATTCTCACTTCTTATTTTTTTATTTAAAAAAATTATAACTTATAAGTTATAACTTATATTAGTTATTTTTTTAATATTTATATTCATTATAATATATTAATAATTAAAAAATTATTGGAGTTTAATTATGAGATGCCCATATTGTGATTCTATTAATACAGATTCTTCTAAATTTTGTAAAAATTGTGGAAATTCTTTAAATCCAGTTTCCACTATGAAAAAAGATTATTTAGAGTCTCATAAAACAAATAATTATAAAAATCAAGAATACAATAGTAACTATTCTATTTTTGGAAACACTAAAAACTTAATTATTATTTGTTTAACTATACTTGTTTCTATTGGACTAATAATGGGTACTGTATTTTATATAGCCTCTAATAACTACAAATACACTCTAAATAATAATTTAAATAACTATTCAGTTAATAATAATTCAATTAATCAATCAAATGATGATGTTAATGAAGATATTAATGACATTTCAACAGAAAATGAAACAAATTATATTTCTAATAATGATATTAAGATAATTAGTGGTAATTTTTATACTGGAAATCATTTACCTGATAAAACTTATTGTACTATTTATGTAGGTTCACAACATTCTAATGAAAAAATTAAAATCAGTGTTTTATACAGTAGTGATGGTAATATCTTAAATTCAGATGATATTGTACAAAAAAGAATTGATGATAATGGTTATGTAACTGTTGAAAGTGAAAAATTTAAGCATTATCCTGACTATGCAACTATAACACTTTATGATTTTGAAGAAAATATTTTAGACACTACTGAAGTTACTATGTCTGCAACTAGTGGTAATCAAACATTTAGTTAAATAAATATTTTCATTTTATTTTTTACTCATTTTTTTAAAATTTAGTTATTAATATTAATATACATGCGCTATTATTAAAATAAGATTGGGGCTCTGAATTTTTTTGTTGAAAATTCAGCCTAATTTTTTGTATTTTTGTTTCTTTTATTGTTAAACAGGTTGTGTTTGTAAAAATAC
>CADBMS010000043.1 GCA_902795935.1 uncultured Methanobrevibacter sp. | reverse complement strand
GGTGATATATATGAAAATTGAGCATACTTTATGTCCTTCTTGTAGTGTTGGGTGTGGGATGAGTGTTATTTTGGTTGATGGTTTGGTTGTTGGGACTTATCCTTATAAGAGGCATCCTGTTAATGAGGGTAAGAATTGTGTAAATGGTAGGAATGCTGTTAGGTCTGAGAATATTTTGGCTAGTTCTTTTGTTGGTGGTGGTGAGGTTGAATTTGATGTTGCGGTTGATGAGGCTGTTAAAGTTTTGAGTTCTGTTGATAATGGTGAGGTGGCTGTTATTTGTTCTGGTTCTAATAGTAATGAGGAAGTTGGGGTTATTAAAAATTTTGCAGATGATATGGGTTATGATGTTGGTTTTTATGCTGATAATTTCACTAATTATGATGGTGAAATAGCAAGTTATGATGATGTTGGTGATGCGTCTGTTGTTTTTGTTATTGGTGATATTTTTGAAAATCCTTTAATAGCTAGGCGTGTTATATGTGCAGCAAAAAAAGATGCGAAAATCTATTGTGTTGATACTTTGGATGAATCAATTACTAAGAACATATCTGATGAATACTTCCAAACAGATTCTATTTCTGAATTTTTAAGTAATCCGGATTCATCAATAATGGGTGCTTTAGATGAATCGTCGGTGATTGTGTTTAATAAATTGGAATCTAGTGGTGATTTTGATAAGGTTAAGGCATTAGCTGATAATAGTGGTTCTAAGATATTGCCTGTTTTTAGTAAATCTAATACTAAAGGGGTGTTATCGATACTTGAAGCATATTCGCAAGAAGAAATGGTGGATTTGATAAATAATAGTAAAGTATTGTTAACGTTTAATGTTGATCTTGTGGGTGATTTTGGTTGTGATCCTAAGGAGTTGCCAACTGTTATTAGTGTTTCACAATTTAAAAACGATTCTATTGGTGTTTCGGATGTTGTAATTCCTGTTAAATCATGGCTTGAAACTGAAGGGACTTATACTAATTCTATGGGTGATACTCAATGTTTCAATGCTGTTGTTGAGGGTTCTGGGGATATCTTAAGTGAAATTGAACTTATTGAAAAATTACAAGATAAACTATGATTGGGTGGTGTTTTTTGTATGAGTTATTTATTAGCGAAGTCTAAAGATGATGATATTCTTAAAGCTGGTGAGTGTGGTGGAGCTGTAACTAGTATTTTTAAGTATTTGCTTGATAATGGGATTGTTGATGGTGTTCTTGCTATACGTCCTGGTGATGATATTTATGATGGTGTTCCAACTTTTGTAACAGATTCTGAAGATTTACTTGCAACAGCGGGATCTTACCACTGTTCACCTACAATGATTGGTGAATTGGTAAGGAAATATCTTTTTGATAAAAAAGTGGCGGTTGCTGTAAAACCTTGTGATATGAGGGCTGTTGATGAATTAATTAAAAGAAATAAGATTAATTCTGATAATATTTACACTGTTGGTTTGAATTGTGGTGGTACTGTTTCTCCTATTACTGCTAGGAAGATGATTGATTTGTTTTATGGTGTTGATCCTGATGATGTTTTAAGTGAGGAGATTGATAAAGGTCAATTCATCATTGAATTAAAGGATGGTTCTGAGAAAGGTGTTAAAATCCATGAATTAGAACATGAAGGTTTTGGTCGTCGTGAGAATTGTCAAAGATGTGATGTTAAAATCCCTAGGCGGGCTAATATTGCTTGTGGTAACTGGGGGGCTGAAGATGGTTGGACATTCATTGAAATCAACGATGAGAGGGGTGAAGAATTAATTGAGGGTGCTAAAAAAGCAAACATTTTGGATACTAAAACTCCTTCTGAAAACTCGATTGAGGCAAGATCTAAAGTAGAAGGTATTATGATTAAGATGGCTCAGAAGAATCAAAATGCTAATTTTGATGGGGCTAATGAGATGGAAGAGTGGAATCGTTGTATTAAGTGTTATGCTTGTAGGGATGTTTGTCCGATTTGTTGGTGTTATGAGAATTGTGAGCTTAATAAGTCCTACTTTAAAGAAGCAGGTTCAGTTCCTCCTGAGCCTATTGCGTTCCAGGGTGTTCGTTTGTCTCATATGAGTTTTAGTTGTGTTGATTGTGGTCAGTGTGATGATGTTTGTCCTAGTGACATTCCCGTGTCTTTGATTTTTGATAAGTTGCAGAAGAAGTATTATGATAGGACTGGTTATATAGCAGGTGTTTCTGATGAAAAGCCACCATTATATAGTCCAGAGAAAAGCGAATTATAAAATTATGGGGTTGATTTTTGATGTCAGATGATATAAAAATTGTTGGATTGTTATGTAACTGGTGTTGTTATGGTGGTGCTGATACTGCAGGTACGGCTCGTATGCAATACCCTCCTAATGTTAGGATTATAAGGGTGATGTGTTCTGGTAGAATTAACCCGTCATTGGTTTTTAAGGCATTTGAGGAAGGTGCTGATGGGGTATTTGTTGGTGGTTGTCATATTGGTGATTGTCATTATGATGCAGGAAATTATAAATGGTCTCGTAGAGCAAAAATAGTTCAAGACATTATTGAAGAATTTGGAATTGAAAAAGAAAGATTCAGATTCGAATGGATTTCAGCATCAGAAGGTGAAAAATTCCAAAAAACCATGAAAGAATTCCACAACACACTAAAAGAAATAGGCCCAAGAACCAACACAAAAACAGCAAGCAAATAGTTATCAAAAAGATAACTATTTCGCTATTTTTTTTAATTTATATATCAAATTAGTTTTCTTTAAATTGTCAATGCAATCATGTTGCATATTATTATTTTTATTAGGAGTAATCTGTGATGGAGATATATGGCATACGAACATAATATGGTATTGAAAAAATTTAATTCAAAGCATTACTATATTCTTTAGAAAAATAACCTATATTTATACACGATTTTTAGGAATATCTATTTTTAAGTTATTATTTATTAATTTTAGATTTTGTTTATGTAGGAATAATATGTTTAAAAATTCTTTAATTAATATGGTGTTTTTTAAAATACTAATAATGAAAACTTATATAGTATACTGCTTAAACATATACTACTGTTGAATAATATTTTTTTCATTATTAATTATTTAATTAGTAATTACTATTATTAAATTATTTTTTTAGAATAAAAAAAGATTATGGGGTATTATGACCTGAGGTGAATAAATGAACGTTCAAACAGGAGATTTTGTGTTACCTGGAGATTTAATTGGTGTGGTTGAGGAATTCATACCTTCTGATGGGGTTTATGGTGATGATGATGGTGATATTAAGTCACTTATTGTTGGAAAAGTATCCATAGATGAAAAAAACAAAAGAGTATTTGTTATTCCTGAAGCAGGATTTCCGCCTGCTCTTAAAAGAAATACGACCATTCTTGGTCAAGTTACTGAAGTTAAAGGTCAAAAAGCATTAGTTAAAATTCATGGTATTAAAGGTAATTCTAGACAATTACAAGTATCTTTTATTGGTAGTATACATATATCTCAAGTACAAAAGAGTTATCTTGCAAGATTAACTGATGTGTTCCATATAGGAGATATTATTGAAGCTAAAGTCACTAAAGTTATGGGTTTAGATGCTGTGGATTTAAAAACATCTCAAAAAGATTTAGGTGTAGTTAAAGCCATGTGTACTAGATGTAGACATTATATGTTTCAATCAGGTAGAACTGAAGTTAAATGTCCTAATTGTGGACATAGAGAAAGACGAAAATTATCTATAAATTATCAAGCATAAATTTTATATATTACTATTTATGTATATTATTTTTTTTAGGGAGTTATTTGATTATGGAAATTATCACAAACAAACGTTATGAATTAGAGGTTAAATTGGATGGAGAATCCCATACTCTTTGTAATGTATTAAGAAAAAATTTAATGAATATGGATGATGTTAAAGCATCAGCTTATGATCCTGGGCATCCTATTGTTGGAGAGCCTGTATTATATGTTAGGGGTAAAAAACCTAAAGATTTATTAAAAAAATCTGCAGAAACTTTAAAAGAAGATTGTGCAGAATTTAAAGAATTAATAGAAAAAAACTTATAGTTTTATTCTAGGTTTTATATATGAGTCTGCCTAAAACCCCCTTATTAACTACTGATGCAATTATTTTAGATGAAAATAATGATATTGTCTTAATAAAAAGGAAAAATGAACCTTTTCGTGATTATTGGGCTATACCTGGGGGATTTGTAGAGATTGGTGAGACTGTTGAAGAATCCTGTATTCGTGAAGCTAAGGAAGAAACTAATTTAGACATTGAAATAATATCATTAGTTGGGGTTTATTCACAAGCTAACCGAGATCCTAGGGGTCATACTGTAACGGTAGTATTTTTAACTAAAGCAGTATCAAGTACATTAATGCCAGATACTGATGCAAAACAAGCAAAAAAATTCAATATCTCTAAAATTGGAGATCTTAATTTAGCATTTGATCATAATGAAATTATTTTTGATGCTATTAAATTAATAAAATAAAACTAAAATCGATTTTTATATGAGAATATTAATAAGGAGTATTTAATATGGAATTTTGTCCAGATTGTGGGACCATGTTATTCCCTAAAGATAATAAACTTACATGCCGATGTGGTTTTGAAAAAGGACTTTCTGATGCAGAAACATATTCTGTAGAAGAGAAAGTAGAAGTTAAAGAAACTGTTAAAGTTGTTGAAGATATTGATAAATTTAAACCAACTACTGATATTATATGTCCAAAATGTTCTAATAAAAAGGCTTACTATGAGATTAAACAAACTCGTAGTGCTGATGAAGCTGAGACTAGATTTTTTACATGCACTAAATGTAAACATACTTGGCGAGAATATGATTAAAAAACTATAAGCATTAAATATTAAGTATTATATAGTATATTAAATGAATTATTTTTTACTAAAAATCTTTTGGTGTAATTGATGGTTTCTGATAAAAAAAATCGTCCAAAACTAAATCCAAACAAACCTAAAAAAAAGTCTGTTAAGGATATTGTAATCAAAAAATTTGATACAAATAAACCTGCTGATTATAGTTCAGAGTTTATAAAAAATGATGATGAAATAGAATCTGAAACCATAATTGATAATAATGAACTTGAAACCAAAAATGATGAAACTAAAGATTCTTCTAAAACTGAAGTGGAAGATACTAATGATGGGGAGTCTTCTTCATTAAATCCTCTTGATTCTGTTAAAAATGTTATTAAGAAGCGCGATGCTGATTCAAATTTAACTAAACCAAGTCTTAACGCATCACCAAATGATCTTAAACCTAAAGAAACAAGTAATCCTATTAAAAATGTTATTAAAAAAACTGAATCTGAAGTTAGATCAGTATCAGACACAACTATTGATTCTTTTAAGGAAGTTATTAAGAAATTTGACTCTGATACTCCTCAATTTAAATCAAATCTAAAAGCACAGCCAAATAATTTAACAAAAACTTGGTTAGAATCTGAAGAAGAAAGTGGTGATGAAACAGAAAAATCATCATCGGATAAAGAAAAATCAAAAGGGGATGATTCAAATGATGATAAAAAATTTGAAATAGATTTAGATCTTTTAAATTTAAATATATCTATTTCAGGTTATGCTATTAAAATACTTGATTTTCTATTGATAATCTTAGGCTTAATTTTAATTTTAGCAGGTATGTTCACATCATTAGGTGTTACAGAAAAATTCGTAGACAATGTAGTATTTGGTGAAAAATCCACAATAGCATTTTTATTAGCAGTTCTTGGAATATTAATTATTTCTGCAGTAATAGGTCCAGATTTAATTAAAAAATCTCCTCTTAAGGGGTTTTATGAGCAATTGCAAAATGTTGATGCAGAACATAAAGAAGAACATTCCTCTGATAAATCTGATTCTGAAAATGATGAAAAACAAAGAGCTTCTAATAAAAGCGATTCTTAAACTAATTTTAATATACTTAACTAAAATAAATAAATTAACTAATATCTGTGAACTTTTTTTAACTTAACTACTTGCTTAAAAAGATTGAATTTTTTGAGGCTGTAAAATTTTATAGACTTATTTTATTTTCCGTGTTTTTTGGTCCATTTTTTCATTTGGTAGTGTAGGAAGGTTAGGATTCCTTGTTTGGTTTTGTATGTTT
>CADBMS010000042.1 GCA_902795935.1 uncultured Methanobrevibacter sp. | reverse complement strand
TTGAAGTTTAATTTTATTTTTGCATAACCATTTTTATTTGTTATTGCTTTTATTACTTTTTTACCTATTTTAAAGTTTACAACTTTATCTACACCTATTGATTTTCCATTAACAGTTACACGTACTTGATAATATCCATCATACATTACTTTTGCATTTTTAGCAACAATATTAATAACAGATTTTTGAGTTTCTTGTGTTTTAACAGTACTATTCAAATTGTTAATTATCTTATTTTGTTCGTTGATTGTGTTGTTTAGCTTGTTAATCAAGTCATTTAATTCGCTTATTGTGTTGATTTCATCGGATTTAAAAGTTACGTTACAATTTACTACATCAACTGACTTACCTGTTGTTATTATATTATTATTTGCTATTGTAGCGTTTGCGTTATTTGTGTATATTCCTGTGGTTTGTGTTGGTGCCATTGGGGTTGAGTCGGTTGATGTTCCGTTGTTGGATCCGTTTGTTATTATTGTGTTGTTTTCGATTGTGGTGTTTCCATTTTTAAATCCAATACCTGTTGTGTAGTTTGCTTTTGTTGAAAGGTTGTTATTGGTTATTGTACTGTTTTTACTAACTACCATTACAGCGTATGCAGTGTTAGATTCTGCATTAACAGTATTGTTGTTTATTGTTATTTGACTACCACTAGTATATGAGTCGTCTGCGTATATTCCGTATGTTACATTATTTGCTTTTGTTATGATTGTGTTGTTTTCTACAAGTCCTGTGGAAGCACTTTCTATGTTTAAACCATTTGCATAGTAGTTATCTGAGTTTGATTTAATGTTATTGTTGTTTATGACCATATTGTTACCATCAACAGTTAATCCGTAACTGTAGGTGTGTGCATTTAGTTCAATGCTGTTGTTATTGATTTTTGCATTATTTGCACCTGTTATTTTGACTGCGTGGATGGTGTCGAAGTCACCGTTACTTTGGTTGTAGTTGGTGGTTATGTTGTTGTTTTCTAGGTTAATTTTTCCACTATTTTCTAAAAGCATTCCTGCAGTTAATATTGTTTTTGTATAAAGTGGTGCTGGTCCATATGATATATTCTTTGATGGTATTGTTATGTTGATATTATTATTTTTAATATTCATATTGTTGCTGTCAATTGAGTATATTGCAATTGTTTTTATGTTATTTCCTAATTTACCATTATAGTTGATTGTGTTGTTTATTAGTTTTAATCCATTTGCTGAATCCATGTATATTGCATATGAATCGTTTGTATTTGGGGCGTTGTAGTTAATGTTATTGTTTTCTATTGTTGTGTTTTCACCTTCGGTGTATATTATTGATTTTTCATCATTAAATATTTTATCTGCAACAAATGTGATGTTAATTATTGTTACATTATTTGCTAAAATTTTAAGTTGAGTATTGTTAAGTATTGTATTATTTTTACCAAGAAGTGTAATGGATTTATTAATTGTGATGCTATTTTCAGTATAAATTCCATTATCAATATTTATTATATTTCCATTTTGGGCCAATTCTACTCCTTTATTGATTGTTGCCACTGCGTATGCTTCGCTTGTTCCATCATTACTGTCGAAACCCGTGGTATCGGATACATATATGTTATTGTTTCCATTGCCTAGTTTGTTTTTTGTTTCAGAGCTTTTATATTGTTTTTTATCAATATTTTGGTCTTGTTTTTTTATGTTACTGCTACTTATTTGGGTTGCAGTTTTTGAGTCACTTAATGAATTTTGATTATTTTCCATATTAATAGGTTCAGTTTTACTTTCTCCTATAATTGAGTTTTCATTAGGTGATTCGGTTGCACTTACAGTTCCAATAATACAAAGCATTGTTAGAACAAGTAGTGCACAAATAATAATTTTTTTATTTGCTTTCAAGCACTCACCTCTATTAAAGATTTTATAAAGTTAATAAGAATTTAATTAAATTCAACCTTATATTTTTAATATTAGCGGATAATATTATATATAATTTAATATTACTTGATATAAAATAAAAAATATTTGATAAAATACATTATTTATCGAATTTAATAAAGAATTTTTTAATAGAAAATTAGAATCTGTTCACTATTTAGCATATTTAATAAAAAATTAATTAATTATATCTGATTACTATATTTAATCAAATGTTCTAAATATTCAATTTAATTATGAATCAAATTTTAAAAAAAAAAGTATTAAAATAAATAGAAATAGTATTATAGGACAAATTTAATAAATTTTTATAACACATATCCTATCTATTTTTTTTTTCAAAAATTTATTTTTATTGTGTTTTCATTCTTCTTTGTTTTTACGTTTATAACCAATGAATAATAAGCATAGTATCGTTATTATGCAAATAATGGCTAATTGAGGATAATTATTGACTTTTTTTGCTATATTGTCTTTTTTGTTAACTTCGTATACGTTTGGATTGGCTGCAGAACTGCCACTGTCAGTAGGATTAACAGCACTCACAGGACTAAATATTCCACTAGTCCCAGGATTAGAATATTGCATAGTATCAGTCATTTCATTGTTGTTATATTTTGTTTTATTATTAGGAATGCTATTATTGTACTTGTTAGCATTTCTGCTAAAGTTATTTTCATTAGTTTTCAGTGTTGTCGTAGTATTGGTGTTAAATGCTGTTGTATCATTAGTTTTCAGTGTTGTCGTAGTATTGGTGTTAAATGCTGCTGTACCATTATTTTTCCATGTTGTTGTATTATTGGTATTAAATGCTGCTGTACCATTACCTTTGTTTTCAGTTAAACCAGTACCATTAGAATTTTCATTAATGTATTTTGGAATAAAAATTGTTGGTATAACACTTTTATAATTTTTTAACCAATTAGGTAAATCATCAATATTCAAATTATTTTCAAATATACTGTTTGTATTATTATTAATTGTGTTATTGTAACCATAACCAATATAGACAGCATCATCTCCGTAGTCGTTATAAGTATTTAATACATTGTTGGATACAATTGAGTTAATAACCTCCGAACCACTTCCAGATAAATAAACAGCATAACGACCATTAGTTATCACATTATTATACTGAATATTATAGGTATGATCATTAAGAGTATTTTGTGAAAAACTAATACCATAAATATTATTTTTTTCGTCATATTCTCCAAGATTGTTTACTATAATTGTGTTGTTCCATATTATATCATTGGTGTCTTGTACTTCGATTCCTGCTACTAATGCCCAACTATGAGCACCAGCAAGTCCAGTTACATTGATAAAATTACTGAAAATATCGATTTTAGTATCCCCATAATAGTTTTCTGAGTAAATACCAATATTTGGACCATTACTGATACTAGTTAGGTTGTTGTATGCGATTTTAATATTATCTGCAGGCCCTGTAACTTGTATAGGGTAAGCAGTACCCGCAGCTACACGTCCACCTGTAGTGTTAATGTGAATATCATTGTAGATTATGGTGACATTATCAGATAAATACAAGTCAATACCTTGTAGATAGTTGTCTTTACCATCTTTACTATCAAAATCTTCACTGTAAATACTATTATTTTCAATAATGGCATTATTACAAGAATAAATAAGAACAGTATCCAAAGTAGGGTAACTATCACATCCACTAGTTACATATGAATAGATCTTATTGTTAGATAAACTCATGTTAGTACAATTTTGTGCTACAAAAGCACTAACAGCATCCATAGTAACACCTCCATAAATTTCAGAATCCCAATCAACAGAACGAAGTGGTAGTGATGTATTAACTGTATTGCCATAGATTATAGCATTATCAACATAATCAATAAAGATTGCATAATCCCAACCACTGTTTAAATTATTAGCAACAAAATTAAAGGTATTATTAACTAGTTTGAATCCATTAATTTTATCAGGACTTGGTCCTTCAGTGTAGATACAAAAACCATTAGAATCATCAGGAACCGTATAATTCATAGTACAATTATATATGGTGTTGTTACCACCAAGTATCAGTATTCCTGCATAATCATTATCATAAAACTTCTGATCTAATACAAAATTAAGGCCACTAAGTAAGATATTATCTGATTCTAAACAGAAAACAGTATTATTAAATAATGAGTTATTACCAATAACCTTAACATCACTAGATTTAATAGTTATAATTCCTTTATCTGTAAATTCACCATTCATTACTAGCACAGAATCTTTAAAATCATCTTTAAGTACGCCATTATTAAAATAATCTGTGAAATTATCACAATCAACATAATAAATCTGATTTTCACTAGTACTTGAGTTTTTTACGTTTGCAGTTTCTTTGGAAACTTTTAATCTGTTTTTATTTTCAGTATTTAAATACTTATTTTTAGAAGAAGAATTAGAACACAAAATATGTTTATCATTATTATCTTCAATATCTTTTATGTTTGAATTTGTTGTAGTATAATCAATACTTTCAGCATCATTAATAGTTATATTGCTATTAGAATTATCTTCTGCAGAAACAGCCGATAAGCTAATTAAGAATATTAAAGTTATTGAAAACAATATAATTATTTTATTTATTTTTTGCATTTCTATCATCTACTAAAAAAAGAATAAAATTTTATTCTTTTATTAAAATAAATTCCTTTTAAGAATTCATATATCTAATTAAAAAAAGAATAATTATTAAACTAATTAATATGAGGATATCATCTTATTTAGCACAATTATTTCTTTATTAGCTATATAATCGAGTTTTTTTTAAAGCAAATAAAAATTTTCACTGTAAACTCCATTTCACCTTTAAAGGAAATTTATTTATTATTCCAACCTTCTTTTTTTAATGTTGGAATAAGAAGTAAATCTCACTTTTATCATATTTTAAAATAAAAATATATAAGGAAAAATAGTTTTCCTTATTTGTTGGTTATTTTCACCTTTTTAGTTATTGCTTTGTAGTATTTATTCCCTGCGTATTTGATTGTTGCCGTATATTTTCCTTTGTTGTTTAGTTTAGTTATTTTGAATGTTGCTTTTCCTTTGTTGTTGGTTTTTACTTTGTAGGTTGTTTTACCTATTTTTAGTGTGACTTTGACTTTTTTGAGTAGTTTTTTTCCTGATTTGAGTTTTATTGTGTATATTTTGGTTTTAGTTTTGGCGTTAAATGTTTTTTTAGCAGCACTTATGCTTGTTTTTGCTTTGTTGACTGTGACTTTTGCACTTGTGCTGGAAAGTTTATAGGAGTTATCTCCTGCAAAATCAATATATACTGTGTATTTTTTAGGGATTAAACTAGCAACATTATAACATGCTTGACCGTTATTATTAGTAGTTAATGTTAGTGTTTTAGATCCAATTTTCACTGTTACTTTTTTATTTTTTAAAGCATTGCCGTTAATGTCTTTGAGTGTGATTGTGAGTTTTTTAGCAACATTATATGTAGCACTTACACTAGATGCAGTAATTTTAGTATCAATTATGTTATTCACATTACCTGATTGAGATGTAGATCTTAATTCATTAATAACATTTAGTAATTGTGTTTGAACTCTAGTTAAATTGTTAATAGCGTTATTTTGTTCGTTTATTGTGTTGTTTAGCTTGTTAATAGCGTTATTTTGTTCATTTATGGTTTGATTTAATTCATCTATAATTGCATCTTTGTTTGTTACATTTATTGTTTTATCTATCGCACAATCTTTAAATTTGTCATTTCCAAGGTATTTGAATGTAATTGTCTCTTCACCAACATTTGTTGGAGTGTAACTGTATATAACAAATCCATCTTTAACTTCTACTGTTTCTGAGATAGTTCCTGTAGTTATTGTAATATTTTGATTTTTAACTAGATTACCATTTTCATCTTTAAGTATTATGAATATTGGTGTTGTTTTATTAACTGTATTTTCTGAAACTGTTGTGACTTCAATGTTTACTAATTTTCTTACAGGTATTTTAATTGTAGAACTAGTTGTACCATATACTCCATAAGGATCTGAATATGTTATTGTAATATTCAAATCATCCGATGTTGCTGGTGTGTATTTGATTATGTTATTTGTTAGTGTTACTGGGTTTCCATTTACGGTAACTGTTAAATTACCAGTTATTTGTTCACCCATATCATTGCTTACAATGATTGTTAAAGTGTTTTCACTACCTATATCCCATGGCTCAGCATAGGTTGTGTTTATATTTGCTGAACTTGGTGTGTTTCCTGATATTGTTACT
>CADBMS010000041.1 GCA_902795935.1 uncultured Methanobrevibacter sp. | reverse complement strand
CATTACAGGTTAAATAGTCAAACAATTTTTAGAAAAACAATATATTCAAAAAGAAATAATGTAGAATCAGTAATAAGTGTAATAAAAAGACTATTCCAAGGAACCAAATCACAGCAGAAGCTTAAAACTATCAAATAAGGAAACAAAACTCAAAAACACAATCTACAACATATACCAAACAACACAAAAATAAAAAAATAGAAATTCTACAAAGTCTAAACAAAAAACAATCATATTTTCAGCATAGATTATTAAATTATAGGTTTATATTGTATAAATATGATTATATATCCAATTACCGATATTTCACTAAATATTAATATATGAATTTATCCTAATAAATTTACTAATTTTAAGTAAATAAATCCCTAAATTAAATAAAAAATTCTTTAAATATAATATATTTAATACATATAATAGAATCTTTGATATTACTAATTTATATAAATTAAAATAATAAATAAAATAATAAAAAGTAATACGGAGAAAAGTTAATGAGTATCCTTGTAGTTAACAATTATGGACAATACAATCACAGAATACAAAGAACATTAAATTACCTTAAAATAGAATCTGAATTAATATCCAATGAATTAAATTTAAATGAAATTTTAGATAAAAAACCTATAGGACTAATATTGGGTGGTGGGCCTACTATAGAACGAATAGGTAATTGCATAACATACATAAATAAAATAGATGTGCCCATTTTAGGAATATGTTTAGGACATCAGTTAATTGGAAAAGCATTCGGCGGACAAGTTTGTACTGCACAATCCCAAAGTTATGCCCAAATAGAAATAGAATTACTTAATAAAGATGATTTATTCCAAAAAATAGAATCCCCTACTAAAGTATGGGCATCACATAAAGATGAAATAAAAAAATTACCTGAAGACTTTGAAATAATTGCAAAATCAAATATTTGTAATATCGAATCCATGAAACATAAAACTAAACCCATATTTGGAATACAATTTCATCCTGAAGTACAACATACTGAATATGGTTCTCAAATTTTTGAAAATTTTTATAATATTTGTAAAAAATATAACTCTAAATGATACTATACTTCAGTATTTTACACAACTAAATTTTTGAAAATTAAATATATTAGTTTATGTAAACTAAACATATACTATTTAGAAAAAAGTTTATAAATTCATTATAAATATGAAAATAATATAAATTAATATTAACGTATTTTTGGTGAAAAAATGTTAAATCCATCTGATTTCATTAAAAAATCTATAGAAGATATTAAAAATACTGTTGGTGATGGTAAAGCAGTTATTGCATTATCTGGCGGAGTTGATAGCTCAGTAACATCAGTATTAACACAAAAAGCATTAGGTGATAACCTAATAGCAGTATTTGTAAACCACGGATTATTACGTGAAGGAGAAGTAGAGCAAGTAATTAAAACCTTTGAATCACGCGTAAACTTTAAATATGTTGATGCATCTGAAGAATTTTTAAAAGAATTGCATAATGTATCTGATCCTGAAGAAAAACGTAAAATAATTGGTGATGTATTTATTCGTGTTTTTGAACGAGTTGCTAAAGATGTTGATGCAGAATATTTAGTTCAAGGAACTATAGCACCTGATTGGATTGAAAGTGAAGGTAAAATTAAAACTCATCATAATTTAGCACTACCTAAAGGATTAGTTTTAAAAATTGTTGAACCCGTGAGGGAATTATATAAAGATGAAGTTAGAAGCATTGGAACAGAATTA
Source organism: uncultured Methanobrevibacter sp. (assembly GCA_902795935.1). Lineage (GTDB taxonomy): Archaea > Methanobacteriota > Methanobacteria > Methanobacteriales > Methanobacteriaceae > CADBMS01. The sequence continues at coordinate 840 of CADBMS010000041.1, read as the reverse complement.
GGGTTACCTGAAGATATTATTTACAGACAACCTTATCCTGGACCTGGACTTGCCGTCAGGATTATAGGAGCATTAACTAAAAAAAGAATATCTATTTGTAGAAAAGCTAATGCAATAGTATGTGAAGAAATTGAAAAAGAAGAATTAAATAAAGAATTATGGCAATACTTTGCAGTTCTAACAGATACTAAAGTCACTGGAGTTAAAGGAGATCAAAGAGACTTTGGATATTTAGTAGTATTGCGTATGATTGAATCTTTAGATGCTATGACTGCTAATGTTCCAGAACTTCCTTGGAGTGTGATTCAAACTATTTCTAAAAGAATAACATCTGAGATTCCTGAAGTTACTCATGTTGCATTATCAATTAGTGATAAACCCCCTAGCACAATCGAATTTGCTTAGATAACATAATTTAGTATTTAGTTTATTAAATACTATATGGGTCTGAATTTTTTTGTTGAAAATTCTGTCTAATTTTTTGTATTTTTGTTTCTTTTATTGTTAAATCAGTTGTGTTTGAAAAAATACATTTTTATTATTTTTATTTATTAAAAAAGGGTCAGAAATGGCACTGTCTAAAATTGTCATGATGGCATGTGATTCATTTTGTTTATTTGTGAGTTGTTATGTTGTTGTATTCATTTTTGGAATATTTTGAATTCACTATATTTGAAATAGATTATTGTTTACTTTTTAAATTGATTAAATCGTGTTTTGCAGTTAGTTAAATTCAATGCCCTTTGATGAAGTTTTATTTTTGATGGAATGGTTCCCTTTTTATATTAAACATGTTGATTATATGTGCATATTTTTATAACTTGGTGAATACCAAGTTAT
>CADBMS010000040.1 GCA_902795935.1 uncultured Methanobrevibacter sp. | reverse complement strand
TCAAGTAGCTGAAGAAATAAGCAAAATAGCCAATTATATGAAAATAAAAGTATTACCTGTTTATGGCGGTCAACCAATTGGACGTCAGATAAGATCATTAAATAAAGGAATTCATATTGTTATTGGAACTCCTGGCAGAGTAATAGATCATATTGAAAGAAATACCCTCCAATTAAATGGAATATCTACAGTTATTTTAGATGAAGCTGATGAAATGTTAGATATGGGATTCCGAGAAGATATTGAAAAAATTCTAAAGAAAGTTCCAAAACAAAGACAAACATTATTATTTTCTGCAACTATGTCCAAAGACATATTAAGATTAACTAAAAAATATCAAAAAAGTCCAAAATTAATTAAAGTCTCACATCATCAAATTACAGCACCTGAAATTGAACAGATTTACTTTGAAGTTAGAACTAAAGAAAAAACCGAAGCATTATCCCGTATAATTGATGTTAATGATATACAATTAGCATTAGTCTTTTGTAATACTAAAAAAAGAGTTGATAGAGTAGTTAAAGACTTAAAAGCTAGAGGTTATTTTGTAGCAGGTATTCATGGAGATATGAGACAAACTCAAAGAGATAGGGTTATGAATAACTATCGTAAAGGAAAAATTGACATATTAGTTGCTACAGATGTTGCTGCTAGAGGTATTGACGTACCTAATGTTGAAGCAGTATTCAATTATGATGTGCCTAATGATAATGAATATTATGTTCATCGTATTGGTAGAACTGGACGTGCAGGTAAAAAAGGTCAAGCATTTACGTTTGTAGCTGGAAGAGAGAGTTATAAATTAAGAGACATTCAAAGATACACAAAAACAAGAATCCATCAAAGAAAAATACCATCTCTAAAAGATATGGATAAAATAAGAACCAATATTTTATTAGATAAAATTAAAACAATTATTGATACTGAAGATCTTAGCAAATATGTGCATAATGTAGAACGTTTAATTGAAGATGATTATAATTCAATTGATATTTCTGCTGCTCTTTTAAAAATGATTAATGAAAAAGGAGATAAATAATTATATTTTAACTCAAACTTATTAAAATATAAATTTAAGACAATGAAATTATATTAAGATTTATCTTACTGAAACTATGAAAATTTTTATAGTTCCATAACTTTAATTATAGTTGCTTACAAAACTTTTTTTATAGTTATTTATAAATAATCTATAAAATTAATTTCGTAAATGACTATAAATAAAATAATGATGGAATTATTCTCTTCCATCAACTAAAACATCTAATTTACCAGATGTTAAATCTAAAATAAGACCATGAATAGGAACTTCATCAGTGATTAATGGATGATTTTTAATTTTTTCTACAGTTTCTATGACATTAGATTCTTCACCACTAATAGCCCCAATCCATTCTACTAAATCCACTTTATTGATTTCTTCTTCAGAAATTCCTTTTGCAATCATGTTTGCTTTAATTTTATCAGAATCTGCATGAGCCATACCGCAATCAGTATGTCCAATAACCATTACTTCTTCACAACCTAATGAGTAAATAGCTGCTGCTATTGATCTAATTGCATCTTCTCCAACAATAGTGTTACCTGCATTTCTAATTAATTTTACATCTCCACGACCAATACCTAAAGCTTGTGGTAAAAAACAAGTTAATCTAGTATCCATGCATGTTAAAATAACTAATTTTTTCTGAGGTAAATGCCCTAAACATTCTCCTTCACAATTTGCTACAAATTCTTCATTAGCTTTCAATACTTCATCAATCATCATTCTATCACTTACTAACATTTATTATTAATTTAATAATAAATATAATTTATAAATACTTAATTGTTAGTTCTTATTTAAAAATTTGTAAGTATTCTTTCTATTTCTTTACATTGTGCAAGATATGCAGAATATTTTTTAATTTCATTTAAGTTTCTAAATTAATCAACTTTAAATCCAAATGAATATTCCGGAAAGATACCTGTCATTTTAGATATTAATTCCTCAATTGAATTTGCTCATAATAGGCACCAATGTCTTCTTTTCGAGTAACACCAAATATATCTTTAAAGAATCCTTCCACACAGACATCTTCTTTTCGTTTTCATATATTTTAATCATTAACGAGAAATTATTTAATCTAATATTTGCATATTTAATTGATGGTTAAAATACATTTCAATATAAAAATCCATTCCATAAACATAACGTTTGGATCATAACTTACATTTTTACCATCAACTAGATTATACTGCTCATTTATCATTTGACGAATATCTATTTTTAGATTGGTTTGATTAAAATCCATTACATCTGGATTTTTGTCCAGTATATGATAATTGATTTTACAGATTTTTGTGATTTAAATAAACCATCAGATGTTTCATTTATAATTGCAATTTTTTAAACTGTTCATCAATAAAATTACACCAAACTCGCCGAATATTTTATTAAAATTATAATCATGTAGTTTTATTTAATATATGGGTTAATAAAAATTTGCTTCATTTTTCTAATAAATCCAATATAAACCTTTCATGCAAAAAAGTATTATCAGTTAGTTCAGGATGAAATGATAACGCCATATTTTTACCTTGTTTAACTGCTATAATCGTTTCATCTAATTTTGAAAGTATTTTAACATTATCCTCAACATTTTTAACAGAGGGCGCTCTTATAAAGACGCCAGGATATTTCTTATCAAAAATAGTGACTTCTTTTTCAAAAGATTCTCTTTGCCTACCAAAAGAATTTCTAGAAACTTCCATATCAATAATATTCAATAAAGGTTGATCATAATCAGTTTTTTTTGATAATAAAATCATACCTGCACATGTTCCAAAAATAGGTATACTATTATCCAATATTACATCTTTAATACCTGTTTGATAAATTAATTTTCCAATTACTGTACTTTCTCCACCAGCAATTATTATTCCATCACAATTAGATGCTTCTTCAGAAGATCTTACATTTATAACTTTACCCTTAATATTCAAAGTGTTTAATGCTTTTTTTGTAATATCAATATGTTCAGATACAGCACCTTGTAAATCTAAAACACCGATTATTAACATTCTTTTATTCACCCAACTATAAATTTAATTATAAACATTTATAAATCAATTTCTTTAAAAACATGATTAGTTAATTCTTTAACAGAATTTGAAGCATTTAAAAAAGATTTTTTCTCAAAATCATCCATTTCAACAGGTATAATACTTTCAATTCCTTTTCGTCCAAGTTTAACTGGAACTCCTAAACAAACATTATTAATTCCTTCAATTTCACCATCTAAAAATGTGGTTACGGTTAATATTTTCTGTTCATCATTTACTATTGTTGTAACTAGATTATATATTGCAAACGCAGGACCATATTCAGTTGCTCCTTTACGCTTTATAACTTCAGTACCTGCATTTTTAACTCTATCAATGATTTTATTAATATCAAATGTTCCATAATTTCTAAAATATTTTAATAAAATTCCTCCAATTGTTGTTGAACTAAGTAAAGGAACCATATTTTCACCATGTTCCCCAACAACCCTTGAATGCACTTCACTAACATTAATATCAAAATGTCTTGCTAACATAGATTTAAGTCTAAGTGAATCTAAGTGATTTCCTAAACCCAAAACACGATTTTTATCTAAACCGGAAGATTTTAATGCAACATGAGTCATAACATCCACAGGATTAGTTACTATCAATAAAATTGAATTTGGAGCATATTTTGCAACATTTTTTGAATAATAAGCAACAATTTTTGCATTAGGAACTGCCAAATCTTTACGAGACATATTTGATGTTCGTGAAACTCCAGCAGTTATAACAACAACATCAGAACCCTCAATATCTTCAATATTAGAAGTAACTTTTAGATTTACATGTATGTTTTTAGCAGCTAATGCATCATACATATCTAAAGATTCTCCACGAATAGCCGGCAAACTATTCTCTCTTGAGAATAATAATAATTCAGATAATGGAATTTGTTCAGCTATTGAAAATGCAGCAGCAGCACCTACTGTACCTGAAGCTCCAATTATGGTAACTTTCATAAAACCACTTACTGTTCTTGATATTTTATTAAAGCTTCATTAGCTTTTGGAGTACCTATTACTTTTAATGAAGATAAAGCGCCCTGTTTAACAAATCCATTATTATTTTCAGTTAATAATTTAAATAAAGGATCAACAGCACGATCATCTTTAAGATTTCCTAAAGCCCAAGCAGCTGCACCTTTAACTCTCCAATCAATATCATTTAAACATTTAATTAATGGTTCTACTGCATCAACACCCATTTTAGATAATGCACTTGATGCCTCTCTGCGAACCCATTTATTATCATCAGATAATGATTTAATTAATGGTTCAATCGAATTAGGATTCATTATTTCACCCAATGCTTTTACGCAATATTTTTTAATATTTTTATCCGCATTAGACAGACCTTCTATTAAATCATCAACAGCAACATCACCCATTTCTACTAACATGGATAAAGATTGCATTGTGATAAAATCATCTTCCTCTTTCAAAGAATCTATCAATTGAGTTACATTCATATCCATTAAATCACCACAAATAAATAAAAATTATATTAAATAATAATAAGCATTTTCAAAAAATAAACATAGAAATTAATCATAAATTAATAACTTAATTAAACTTAATGCTTTAGTTTTTTCTTTATCAAAATTATTTTCAGTAAATATATTTAATGCATTTTTAAAAATAATATACATATTTTCACGTTCATTACGAATAAAGAATATTATTCCTCGACATAACATTGCAATAGCCCTAGCTTTAAGGTTATTATTCTTAGTACTTGCCACTTGTGCTCTATTAAAATAATCTAAAGAATTTTTAAAATCATTAATTTTTAAAAATTCATTACCTGCAAGTAATGTAAGAATTGCTTCACCTTCTAAATCATTAGTATTCCAAACAGTATTTAAAGATTTATTTAAACTTGATTCTAAATTAGCATAATTATCAAAATTATTCAAACAACGAACCAAATCATCTATTTTAGAATAGATTGTTTCCAAAATATCTTCATCTAACTGTAATTCACTATGTGCCAAATCGGCCATATTATGCCCCACCACCCATTAATAAATCATTAACAAAAAAATTTTCAGTTTTCAAGTGACAATTATACATTCATTAATTATATTTTATAGTATATTATATGCTAAAACATATATTAATAACTAATGATTTAACTTAAAACTTAACTAAAAACATAGTAATGGTGCTATTAATGAACAAAAATATCAGTATTATCAAAGGAGATGGCATTGGAATTGAAGTAATGGATGCTGCACTCCTAATATTAGATAAAATGGAATTAAACTTAAAATACAACTTTCTTGAAGCTGGAAAAGAATGTTGTAAAAAAAATGGAACTCCAATACCTGAAGAAACTATAAAAAAAAGTAAAAAATCAGATGCAATACTATTTGGAGCAGTCACTACAGTAGAAGATAGTCCTAGTGCAATAATAACATTAAGAAAAGAATTAAAACTATATGCAAATATTCGGCCAATAAAATCTTTACCAAACACTAATTCAATCTACAATGATTTAAATTTTACAATAATCCGTGAAAACTCTGAAGGATTATACAGTGGACTAGAAACTGAAACTGAAAATGGTGCAGAAGCTAAAAGAATAATAACTAGAAGTGCTAGTGAAAGAATCTCTGATTTTGCATTCAAATATGCTAAAAACAACTTTTTTAACAAAGTAACAGCAGTTCATAAAGCAAATGTTCTTAAAAAAACAGATGGAATATTCAAAGAAAGTTTCTACAAAATTGCTAAAAATTACAAAGATATTAAAACTGAAGATTACTATGTAGATGCAACCGCAATGTATCTTATAACTAAACCTAAAATATTTGAAGTAATAGTTACAAGCAACTTATTTGGAGATATACTCTCTGATGAAAGTGCAGGATTAGTTGGAGGATTAGGATTAGCACCATCAGCAAATATAGGCGAAAATAATGGATTATTTGAACCAGTTCATGGATCTGCACCTGATATAAGTGGAAAACAAATAGCTAACCCAACTGCAATGATACTTTCAACAGTAATGATGCTAAATTATATTAATAAAGATAAAGAAGCCAAAAAACTTGAAAATGCATTATTAAAAACATTAAAAGAAAAAAAACAAGTTACACCAGATTTAGGTGGAACTTCAAAAACTTTAGATATGGCAAAAGAAATTGCATCACATATAGAATAGAATTGAAATTATAAACCATGGCCGATTATTAATTCTAATAAATGAATTATGTAATAGTAATCCCATCCACAGAAATGAAAATATATGTAATATTTTTAGATATACAAGATATGGAACCTGTATTTAGCAGATAAACATTTGATTACTAAAGATTCTGAACAATCCTATAAAATATTATAAAAATGGAAATAAAAAGAAATAGCAAATAGAGTTATTCCTTATTAAATAGAGACATTGTTCTGTTTTTAAATAATGAATATATTAATATTAACCTATTGTGACTATTATTTAGTAATCATTGTTCCAATACCATAATCTGTGAAAATTTCTAATAGTAGAGAATGCTCTATACGACCATCAATTATATGTGCAGAAGTTACTCCATTATTAATTGCATTAAGACATGTTAATGTTTTAGGAATCATACCTCCACTAATAATTCCATTTTCTATTAATTCAGGAATTTCATCCACTTTCAAACGTTTAATCAAAGTATCAGGATCATTAGGATTCTCAAGAATACCTGGAACATCAGTCAATATAATTAATTTTTCTGCACCTAAAACAGCACCTAATTCTCCAGCAACAGTATCTGCATTCAAATTAAGAGTGTTACCCCTATCATCAGCACCTATAGGTGAAATAATAGGTATATAACAATTATCAGTTAACATTTTAACTATTTCAGGATTTAAGGATTCAATTTCACCAACTAAACCTAAATCAATTTCTAATTTTTCACCAGTATCATAATTTTTAACAATTTCCATTGGCTTTTTTTTAGCTTTAATGAATTCAGTGTCCTTTCCAGAGATACCAACTGCTTTACCACCATGTAAACAAATTTTAGAAACAATTTTTGTGTTAACTTTACCTAACAGTACCATTTTAACAATTTCCATTGTTTCTTCATCTGTTACACGCAATCCCTGAATAAATTCTGGCTCTTTACCAAATTTAGTCATTGATCTTGAAATTTCAGGACCACCACCATGCACCACAATAGGTTCCATTCCCACATATTTCAATAATACAGTGTCTCTAGCCGTAGAGTCCATTAATTGATCATTAATCATGGCATGACCACCATATTTAATTAAAATTTTTCTATTATAGAATTCTTTAATATAAGGTAAAGCTTCTACTAAAACATTTACTGTTTCCATCTTAATCAACTTGAGATATATTTTAAATTAAATTATGTTGTATATTCAGCATTAATTTTAACATAATCATAAGTTAAATCACAACCATATGCCGATGCACAACTAGAACCAATATTTAAATCAATAGTTATTTTAATTTCTTTATTTTTTATAATTTCTTCTGAATCATATAATTCTTTTGTATTATCTAATGCCTTAACAACACCATCTTTAACAACAAAAACTTCATCCACATCAACATCCAATGCATCTAATGAAATTGATAATTTACTCGAGTTTAATTCAGCACCAGAATATCCTAAAGCCACTAGTATACGTCCCCAATTAGGATCATTTCCAAAAATTGCCGACTTTACTAAAGATGATTTGACTATAGATTTTGCAGCAATTTTAGCATCATTTAAAGATTTTGCGTTTTTAACTTCAACTTCAACATACTTACTTGCACCTTCACCATCTTTAACCATCATTTTAGCAAGTTCTAAACATACAAAATTTAATGCCTCTTGAAAATTTTCATCTATTCTGCCTGATTTACAAGTAGACATTATAAGAGCCATATCATTAGTACTTTCATCACCATCAACTACAATCATATTATAACTTTGATCTACAGCTATCTTTAAAGATTTTTTTAGCTCCTCTGGTGTTGCATCAACATCCGTAACTATAAATGATAACATAGTACCCATATTTGGTTCAATCATACCCGATCCTTTTGTAACTGCACCAATTTTAACAGTATTACCATCTTTTAAAATTGTTTCAACAGAAATCTCTTTTGGAACTAAATCAGTAGTCATTATTGCTTTTGCAACATTATGAGATGATTCTGCAGAGTGATTTAATGAATTAATACTTTCATTAATTAATCCAGATATAATGTCCATAGGCATTACTCTACCAATTACTCCTGTCGAAGCTACTGCAACATCATTTAAATCTATATTTAAATTTTCAGCTACTTGTTTTGCCATTAATTTAGCATCGATTAATCCTTGTTCACCATTATAACAATTAGCATTACCACTATTAACTACAATAGCATCAATTTTTCCATTTTTAATCGATTCTTTAGTAAACATTATTGGATTTGCAACTATTTTATTAGATGTGAATACTG
>CADBMS010000039.1 GCA_902795935.1 uncultured Methanobrevibacter sp. | reverse complement strand
TACAAACACAAACTGTTTAACAATAAAAGAAACAAAAATACAAAAAATTAGACTGAATTTTCAACAAAAAAATTCAGACCCCTAAATAAACTATATATAAATTTTAAAATAGCACATATAATGGTGTAATTGTGAGTATGAAAAATGTTGCTTTAAAAGTTGCATATATTGGAACTAATTTTCATGGTTTTCAAAGACAACCAGACCAAAGAACTGTAGAAGATGAACTAATTTATACTTTAAAAAAATTAAGATATATAGATAATTTAAAGAAATCTTATTTTAGAATAGCTGGGCGAACTGATAGTGGCGTTCATGCCATGGGGAATGTTATATCTTTTATGAGTGAAAAAGAAATTTTAATTAATCAAATAAATGATTATTTACCTAATGATATTCAAATTTTAGCTAAAGCAAAAGTCCCCTATGGATTTAAACCAAGATATGCTAAACAGAGACATTATAAATATATAATATCTGAAAATGTATTATCATATCCATTAAAATGGAATTTAAATGTACCCAAATATGGATTTGATTTAAATAAAATGATTGAAGCTGGTAATTATTTTAAAGGAGAACATAATTTTATTAATTTTTCTAAAAGATGTAAAAGAAATCCTATTCGAACTATAGATGCCATAAGTATTGAAAAAAATGGAGATATTATTAGTATTGATGTTTGGGGAGAAAGTTTTCTATGGAATATGGTTAGAAAAATGGTTAAACCAATACTAGAAGTGGGTAATGGTAAACTTGAACCTGAAATAATACCCAAAATGCTTAATCCTAAAAACAAATTTAATATAAAAACAATGGCTTCAGATAATCTTATATTAATGGATACTATTTATAATAAAATTAAATTTGAATATGATTCATATGCATGCCATAGATTTAAAACAATAATGCAAGATGAAATATTTAAACATAAATCATTACTAGACTTAGAAAAAATTATGTTAGATAATATAATTGACTTAAAAACAATTGCTCAAAAAAATAAATTAAATTGATAAATATCATTAAAGAGGAAGTTATTTTGAATAAAAATTTAATTCAGAAAATTAATGATTTAAAATGGATTATTGTAGGTTTTGATCCTGGACTAACTATTGGTATTGCAATTATTGATTTAAATGGAAATATACTTTATGTTAAAAGTATTAAAGAAGCCTCACATTCTAAGATAATAAATGAAATAATAAAATATGGTAAAGTCATAGTTGTTTCAACAGATGTTACTAATCCTCCCAAAAATGTGAAAAAATTAGCAGCAATATTAAATTCAAAGATTTATAGCCCTCCTAAATCAATGAGCATAGATTTCAAAAATAATATTGTAGACGAATATATTAAAAAAACTAATTCTCAAATTAATATAACTAATTCTCATGAAAGAGATTCTCTTGCAGCTGCAATTAAATCATACAAACATTACGAAAAAAAGTTAAATATTGTTGATAAAAAGTGTGCACCATATAAATTTACAGAAAAAGAAATTGAAAATATTAAAAATGAAGTTATAAATGGCATTCCAATTGTTAAATCAATAAAAAGTAGATTAAACTTAAAAAATACAAACCCTAAAAAGAGTACTAAATCAGAAAATATCACAACTGATAAAAAAACTCTTGAGTACTTAGAAAAACAAAATAATAATTTAAAAAAACAGCTTAAAATTCATAAAAATCAGATAATTCAAATAAAAAAATATAACAATAAATTAAAAGAAAAAATAAAAAATCAAAACATTGAACTTAAACAAATCAAAATACATATTAATAAAATTCATGAAGATTATGATAATAAGATATTGTTAAATGATAAAATACTCTCTAAAATACGTTTAATTGAAAAATTAAAGAAAGAAATAAAAGAAAAAGATGAAGAAAATCAAAAATTAAAAAATAAACTAAATTCAAATAAAGAAATTAAAAAAATCAAAACTTACGATGATACAGTTGTTGTGAAAATTATAGATTCATTTACCAAAGAAGGGTTAAATAAAGCTATTAATAATTGGAATCTTAAAAAAAATGATTTTATTTATATCAAAAATTCTAAATGGGCAGGTACACAAACTGCAAATACATTATCCAAAATAAAACCAAAAACAATCATCATATCAGATAATATGCCGACACAAGCATTAGAAACATTAAAACATAACAATATTCCCATAATTAATTTAAAAAATATTCATTTAACATTTTTAAACGAATTTGCAATAACTAGTTTAAAAGAGATTACTGCAGAAATAGAAAAATGTGAATTAAAAATACAAAATCAAAAAGATAATGAAGAAAAAGAACAAATTTTAAAAGTTTTTGATGAATATAAAGCTAAACGAAAAAGAGAATATAAATAATTCATTAAATATAAAATTATTATTAATTATACAATTATGAATTAAATAGGAAGAGATATTGATGAAAATAGCGTTAGTTGTAGGAACTCGACCAGAAATCATCAAAATGGCACCTATTATTGATGAGATAACTAATAAGAATTTAGATTTAGTAACAATACATACCGGTCAACACTATAATACTGAAATGTCTGAACAAATATTTTCAGATTTAGAATTACAAACACCTAAATATAACATTGGTGTTGGTTCCAGTTCCCATGCCGTTCAAACTGCAGATGTTATTAAAAATCTTGAAAAAATCTTTTTAAAAGAAAAACCAGATATTGTTTTAGCTCAGGGTGATACTAATGCAGTGTTATCTGGAGCATTAGTTGCTTCTAAGTTACACATACCATTTGGACATGTTGAAGCCGGATTAAGATCATATGATAAAACTATGCCTGAAGAAATTAATAGATTAATAGCAGATGTTTGTTCAGATTATTATTATGTTCCAACAGAAGAATCAGCAATAAACATAATTTCTGAAGGAGTTAACCCAAAAAAAATTGTTATAACTGGAAATACTGTTGTGGATGTTTGTTTAAGAAATCTAGAAATAGCTAAAAAAAAAGTAAATTTTCCATTAATTGATAAATATGACAATATAGCAACTTTAACTATGCATAGAGCAGAAATTGTTGATGATGAAAAAAGAGTAAGTCGAATTATAGAAGCATTATTAGAATTAAATGAAATTAATATTATTTTCCCAATACACCCCCGAACTAAAAAAAATCTTAAGAAATTTAATTTATATGATAAATTAGAAAAAGCAGAACATATACATATACTAAATCCATTAGGTTATTTAGATTTCTTGTTATTAATGTCTAAATCTTGTTTAATAATAACTGATTCTGGAGGATTACAAGAAGAAGCTATAACTTTAAACATACCATGTTTAACATTAAGATATAATACTGAAAGACCAGAAACTGTTAGTGCCGGTGGAAACATTTTAGTTGGTTCTGATAAATATAAAATTGTTAAAAATATTCGGTTAATATTAAATGACAAAACTATTCGAAAAAAAATGAAAAATGCAAAAAATCCTTATGGTAATGGAAATTCTTCTGAAATAATAGTAAATCATATCATTGAAAAATACAAAAATGGAGAACTTAAAGTTGAATCTCCAGATTCACTTATGTTAACTTTTAATCGAAAACTAAAATTAGTGAAGCAAAATATTAAGTTATCAGATTATGAAAAAGAAAAAAATGTTTTAATAAGAACTGTTTTTGATGAAGGATTTGCTAAATTTCCTTATAATTCAACTAATTTAAAAGATAAATATATCTTTTTTGATGAATATTAAAATAGGCAAATAAATTTTATTGTAAATCTATTAACAATATTAAGTAAAATAATTATTTAATATTTAGAATAAGCTAATTATTTTAGTGTAATAATTAAATACTATATATTAAGTAAAAAATATTTTATATGTCTTAAAAAGGCGATACAAAAATGTTAGATAAAAATTATAATATTTGTATATTGGGTTTAGGTTATATTGGATTGCCTACTGCAACTCTATTTGCAAAAAATGGATTTAATGTTATTGGTGTTGATATAAATTCTGAAATAGTTGATAAAATTAGTTTAGGAATATCACCAATTATAGAACCAGGATTAAGTGAATTAATCAAATTTGTTGTAGAAAATAATAAATTTAAAGCAACTACTGATTATAAAAAAGCCATTAAAGAATCTAATATTATAATTGTAATAGTTCCAACCCCCATAGATGAAAACAAAAAATCTGACTTAAATGCTGTTGTTTCAGCTTGTGAAATGATATCTTCAGAGTTAAAAAAAGATGATATCATTATAATCGAAAGTACAGTGCCTCCAGGAACTTGTGATAATGTTATTATACCTTTATTAGAAAAAAATGGTTTAAATGCAGGTTATGATTTTAAAATTGCATATACTCCAGAAAGAGCATTACCTAGAAATACATTATACGAAATGACACATAATGCAAGAGTTGTTGGTGGAATAGACTCTGAAACAAACAATATTGTTGCAAAAATTTATCAAAAAATAACTAAAGGCGAAATTATATGTGTTGAAAATTTAATAACTGCAGAAATGATTAAATTAATGGAAAATACATATCGTGATGTTAATATCGCACTAGCTAATGAAATTACAAAAGTTTGTGAACAACTAAATATTGATGCAATTACTGCAATTAATGCTGCTAATTACCATCCTCGCGTTAATATACACTCTCCAGGTCCTGGTGTGGGAGGACACTGTTTATCTATTGATCCTTATTTTATTATAGAAACTGTTGAAAATACAAAAAATCCCGCAAAATTAATTAAAACTGCTCGTGAAATTAATGAAAATATGCCATTATATGTATCAAATAAAGTTAAAACTCTATTTAAAAAACATAATAAATTATTGAAAAATTCTAAGATATCTATTTTAGGAGTGGCTTATAAAGCAAATGTAGATGATATTCGTGAAACTCCAGCAATTCCATTAATTATAGATTTAAAAAATAATGGATGTAATGTAGTAGCTAATGACCCTTATGTATCTGATGAAAAAATTAAAAGTATAGGTGCAATACCAGTCTCTATAGATGAAGCTTTAAAAGCAGACTGTGTAATATTAATAACAGATCACGACGAATATAAAACTTTAAATCCAAAACAATTTAAAAATAATATGTTTGTTTGTGCTAGACCTATTTTAAATCCAGCAGATTTTAGAAAAGAAAATGTTATTTTTATAGGGGTTGGACGTATTTGAATTTGTTAATTTTTGAATATGCTACTTCTGTAGGTATTGATGATACTACTTTTTTTAATGAAGGTATATTCATATTAAAAGCATTACTTTATGATTTTAATGAAATAAATTATTTTAATAATGAAAAACTTAATGTTTATTATTTATTTTCAAAAAAATTTTTTAATAAAGGTTATTTAGAAGAATGGAATAATTGTAAACCAATTCTTTTAGATTTAAATTCTGATAATATTACTTTAAATGATTGGTTAAAAAATAATTCAAAGTTATATGATGCCTGTATATTTATGGCTGCTGAAGAAGATTTACAATTATATGAATTTACTAAGATTTTAGAAGATAATAATGTTAAATTATTAACTCCTTCATCTGATGCTGTTTTATTGTGTTCTGATAAATTTAAAACATATTCTTATTTAAATAATCATTTTTATGATGAAAATTTTTTAATTGAAACTTATTTAATTGATTTAAACGAATATAATTTATCAAATGATAAAAATTATGAAAAATTATTCGAGAATTATTCATATATTTTTAAAAATAATGATAAAATGCTTATTAAACCATATGATGGTGTGGCATGCAAGGGTATTAAATTAATATCTTCTTTTAATGAATTTAAAGAAGAATTGATAAATGATAACAGTTCAATGCAAAAAATTATTTTGCAAAAATATATTTCAGGACAACCATGTAGCGTTAGTTTAATTAGTAATGGTGAAGAAGCATTCCCACTTAGTTTAAATTCACAAGAAATAAAATTTAATAAAAATAAAGTAGAATATATTGGAGGACAAGTACCTTTTAATCATATTATGGAATATAAAGCTATAGAAATTGCTAAAAAAGTTGTTGAATCAATTCATGGTTTAAAAGGATATGTTGGAGTTGATTTAATAATTTCTGAATTTGATGAAATTTTTATCCTAGAAATAAATTCTAGACTTACAACACCTTTTGTAGCATTACAAAAATTAACTGACAAAAATTTATGTTTAACAATTTTAAATAGTGTTTATGATAATCAATATTCTAATTTAAACATACTGGGAAGAATAAATTTTAAAAAAGTGGGACATTCTCTAAAAATTAAATACATATAGGTGGAAACTACTAAAATGAAAATTGCAGGTTTTGATATTGGTGGGGCTAATACTGATTTAGCTATTATAGAGTATATAAACAAAGAACAATGTTTAGAAAATATTCAACATGTTAATTTTGAATATTTGCCAATGTGGTCTAAAAATAATCAACTAGAAGATTGCTTAATTAAACTTTTAGGTACTTATAAAAATGATATTGATGCTGTTGGAGTGTCTATGACTGCAGAATTAGTTGATGCATATAAAACTAAAGCAGAAGGCGTTAAAGATATTGTTAAAAAAGTTGAAAATGTATTCAAAATCCCTGTCGCATATGTTGGATTAAATGGTATGATGTCCTCTAAAGAAGTATTTGAAACCCCATTAAATGTTGCAGCAGCTAATTGGATTGCTACTTCACAAATTGCAGGAAATATTGAAAAAGAATGTATAATGGTCGATATTGGAAGTACAACAACTGATATTATTCCAATAAAAAATAAAGTGGAATGTGCTGAAGGAAGAACTGATTTTGAAAGGTTAAGTACTGGTGAACTGGTTTATAGTGGAACATTAAGAACAAATTTAGCAACATTAGTTAATAAAATTCCATTAAATGATGAAGTATATCGTGTTGCTTCTGAACTTTTTGCAATTAGTGCAGATATTCATAATGTTTTAGGAAATATTAATAATAATGATTTTTCGTGTGCAACACCAGATGGGGCAGGTAAATCTAAAAAAGATTCTATGAGACGCATATCTAGAATTTTATGTGCTGATTTAGAGATTTTATCTTCTAAAGATATTATAAAAGTGGCTAATTACATTTATACTGAGCAAATACGTAAAATTTCTGAGGCAATAAGTGAAGTTTCTGAACGTAATAATATTAATAAAGTTGTAAGTACTGGTTTGGGCCGTCATATTTTAGCAGATAAAGCTGCAGATATGGCAGGTTTGAGTTATACTTGCATGGATAATATTTTAACGAGTGATGAATGTGTTGTAGCACCTGCTATTGGAACTGCTTTAATGATGGGCAAATATCTTGAAAAATAATAGTTATATTGGCTCTGTCTAAAATTGTCATGATGTAATATCAATTTTTTGGCTTTGTAGAAATCCTATTTTTTTATTTTTGTGTTGTTTGGTATATGTTGTAGATTGTGTTTTTGAGTTTTGTTTCTTT
>CADBMS010000038.1 GCA_902795935.1 uncultured Methanobrevibacter sp. | reverse complement strand
AGGTTTTGTAGGTCTTGTTTCATTGTTTTTTCTTTGTTAACACTGGCCCAGTAGTAGATTTCATCACGTGTGTCTTTGGTGAGTAATATTTTCAGGTTTCCTATTGTTTTACGGCCTGTACGACCTCTTCGTTGTATCATCCTAATCTCTGAGGGTACGGGTTCATATAAAACAACAAGATCCACCGATGGGATATCTATACCCTCCTCAGCGACACTAGTGGATATTAAAACATTATATTCTCCATTTTTAAAATCATTAATAATATTAGTTTGTTCTTTTTGACTTAATCCCTTCAGATTATCATGTTTAGCCTGCCCATAAAATTTAACAGAACTAATACCCTTCTTTAAACATGACTGGTGGATTAATTCAACACTATCCCTAAATTGTGTAAATACAATAATCTTACTCTGCCTAATTCTAAGTTCCTCTAGGAGAATACTGATTAGTTTTTCTAATTTGGGATGTTCAACACCATTATCCAAAGCTATCTTAGTTAAACTTGTTGCAGTGCTAAAATTAGGATCTCTGATTAAACTTTTAGCTGCTCGGGTGGTTTTCTTTTCTAAACGATTTAAGTATTGGTGTAGGGTGGTGATTCCTTGTGTTTCTAATAATTCTAATGCATGTTGAAGGTTAATGGCTGCTGCTATAATTGATATTGCCCTGAAATCTTTCTGTGATGGTTTAGTACTGTGAGCGATACGTTTTTGAACCAAATCACGTGCATCAAGTAAATCCCTTTTACCCACATTAATACTTTTTATGACACGCATTGATTTCAAGTTTTTCAAACGAAAACTTAATGCCTTATCAAGATAATCCTTGATATTTGTTAGTTCTTCGTTTAATTCTACTTTAACCCAGTCAGTTTTGATTGGATTAAAGTATGGTGAAACGTCTTTGTCTTCTTCTGCTTTAACAATAATATTTTTTATAAATAGATTTTCACAGACTTCGTATATTTTATCAATATTTGAACCTGGAGATGCAGTTAGGGCGAGTATTAATTTATTCTCTGCCACCTTAAGGTATTGATTAGCCAGGTAAACATAAGCATAAAAACCAACGGCATGATGACATTCATCAAAAACTATTAATGAAACATCATCCAAGGAATATCTTTTATTTATAATATCTGATTCTATTGTTTGTGGTGTGGCACATATTATCTGTGAATCCATCCAACGCTTAATACGTTCCTCTGAATTAATAGAACCAGTAATAGATGTAACATTTGGTATTAAGAACTCATTGAAACTTTCCTCGTGCTGTATTACTAATGGTTTAGTGGGGGCCAATATTAGGATTTTAGAATCTTTAAACTTTTTTAATCTATTAGCGGAAAGTAGAACTGCAACGATTGTTTTGCCTAAAGCAGTAGGGGCAACAATCATAGTATTACCCTTCTTAAGAGTATCAGCTGCTAAAACTTGCTGATACAAGCGGGCTTCAATCTTATCCTTATAAATCAAAGAATGCTCAATATAATTCATCATAATATAAACAATTCATTTGTAAAATAAGATATATAAAACTAAAAATAGATGGAAATATTTATTGTGTTAGTTCTTTGAAGTTTTCCCAAATTTTGACCATAGCATAAGTATCAAGTTCGCAGTATTTTAATAATGCGTCTCTTATTATTTTCTGTTCTTCACTATTTTTGTCCTTCAAGTTCAAAAATGCATTTGATGCCTCACCACCATTATGCACTAAAGGTAATTCATGATAATTTAATTCAGGATCATCAGGGTATAATGCTGGTAGGACATATTTTATTGAATATGAACCTTTCATATCTTTTGTATAATATTTTCTTTTCTTGAAGGGTATCATTAAATCAACTATATTATTATTAATCCTTTCCATTTCCTCTTTTAAATCTGGATACATTTCACCGATTTCTTTATTACGAGTAGTCTCAAAGGCTTTATTATAAACAATCACACTACCACTATGATCTGGCATATCCTTAATCATACACTCAGCAAAGGTTCTAATTGGATTCTCATCACCAATATCAGCCAAGTATTCTCTATGTTCCAATGGTGCACCCTCTTCTTGTATGATGTGTAATGAGTATTGGAATGGTATTTGCTGATAAGGTTTAGTGCCTTCATATTTTGGTATTGCATATTGGCATGTTTCATAATCAATAAAGTATAATGGATAATTAAGAGAATCTAACACTTCCTGTATGGCCTGTTTTTCTATTTTAGGTTCACGATTATGTAATTCAAAATCAATCTGTTCCAAATATTTAGGGTTGATTTTCTCATTTTCCAATTCAAGGAATGATACTTTACCTTCATAATATTTTTTAAACTTTGAACGCTTCTGCATACCCATTATATCAAAAACATTAGGCCTTGGTAAATCCCGTGTACAGTACTCCCAGAAAGCACATGTATAGGGATCAAAACAATATTTACCAATATCAAAACTAGGCTCATTATCCTTGGTGTGTTTTTCCATAAAATTATTAAAACTATCAATATTAAACCGAATTTCATCCTGCTTTTCCATGGCCGTATCTGTTACATCTTCAATCGTGAATAATTGCATTATATCCAATTCTTTTCCACGTATGTATTTATTGTTAATATAAACCAATGCTACTTTCTTAACATTTAAACCCAGATTAGATAAGACAAAGTATTGGTAGGAAACATCATCTAAGTTTATGTCTTTGATTTTTGTAGAACTTTTAACCTCATAAATCTCCACACCATCACTATCCTTTTTCAGGATATCAACACTACAAAAATTATTGTCAAAAACAAAAGATGCCTCAGTTATAATATTAGATTTATCATGAAGTAGGTTCTTTGTTTTTTCTAAACGACTATTGAAGTCTTCACTATAAGAAATATCAGTATATTCACCAAATAATCCTTTAGCAAGTTCACCCACCTGTTTACCAGTTTCTAAAACAGACTCATTACCCCTTGGAGTTGCAGTGTTTGGTTTATACCTTTCTAACCAAAACATCTTCTCACACTGAACACACTTACAATAATTAGATTTAGATAAAGACAACTTACTCATAATGTAAACTCCTTTTTTATGATTTTTAATTTAGGTTATATTATTTAATAACCTTGTTGAAAGCCCCAATTAGATAGTTGTATGGTTCTGTAAACGTTGTATAGTGCGTATTTGAGTTTTATTTCTTTGTTTTGTAGTGTTGTGCTTCCACTATAGTTTATTCCATTGAATATTCTTTTTATTATAAATATTACACTTTCTAAATTCATTCTTCTTGAATATGCTTTGTGTCTAAATATTGATATGGCATTCAATCGATAATGTTCTTTTTTAGCATGTTTTTTTAATGGTATTTGTTCAAATGCTCCTACTTCTTCATTAATACATTTTCTTATCTGTTCTTAATCATATGCTTTGTCTGCTAAAACATAACATGGTTATTTTTTTATTTGCATTATAGATGCTATTGCAAATTTTGTATCGCTTTTTGGACATTTACTGGTAGAGTAATTTAGAATCAATCTTGTGTCAACATCGATTGCAATATAGTTTTTAATGTGTAGCTTTTTCTTGATTTCCCACGTATTTTCACATAATAGGTGTCAGCATAGTCGCTCGTATGAGCAGTTCCATCCATTGCAACTAATTCACAATTAAAATTAGTT
>CADBMS010000037.1 GCA_902795935.1 uncultured Methanobrevibacter sp. | reverse complement strand
ATGTATAAGTATGGTACTGGAACAGGTGGAGAAGTTTTAGTTGATAATCTTAGAGTTCGTGTTTATCCAACAACAGACTCTTATATAATTTGTGAATTATCAAAAGGCACAAAGTTGGCAGTTTTAGAACAATATCATGGTGGAAAGATTGGCGATTATTGGGATTATGTAATTTTGCCTAATGGTTATGTTGGTTGGGTTTATAATAAATATATTCGTATTCAATGTTAATTGACTGAAGGGAGGATTTAAGGATGAATAAAAAAATTATTGTTATTTTAACTATTTTTTTATTGTTGGTTTCATCTATTTCTTTTGCTAATAGTTTACTTGGTGATAATTGGGAATATGTTGGTCAAAAAGTTTATGGTGGCAATATGCCTAATGCTCGTGTTTATTGTGATAGAAATACTCTTCAATGGCTTGATAATGGTAATTTAAGAGTTTGTGTTTGTTTATATTTTCCTCCAAGTGTTTATAATAAAAATGGTTTGTATGGGTTCTATGATGATGAAATTAGTGGTAAAGAAGGTTTGTTTTGTATATATCGTACGGGTGAATTTGTAAACCAAAATGGTGTTTTAAACATTAATTATATTGATAATCCTCATGTAGTTTGGAATGCTTTTACTCCGTATTCTATATATCAGCATATTTATAATTCTTATTTGAATTTAAGATAATTGAATTTAGAGGTTATATATTATGAAAAAATTTTTTGTTGTTTTTATATTGTTTATTTTAATGTTATTAGTGTCAATTAATTGTTTTGCAGAATCCATGTATCCTTCGACATTAGATAATGGTAATTTAGTTATTGTAGATGCCCATATGGGTGTTGGTGATTATGCAATTCGTGATTCTGTTTCAGTGGTAAAATATGAACCTCCAAATTATGAATTATCTATTGATGTTATTGGAGTAGTATTTTCAGAAGATTATTTTAAAATTCATCATGATTATAAATATAGTCCTTATAAATTTGGTAATAAACATAATGTTCGTATTCGTTATAATTGGAATCGTAAAACTGTATCTCGTTTAAGAAATGGTATTTGGGTAGATTATATTATAAATAGAGATAATTGCCATGCTGACGGAAATCCTTTTGTTCCTAATGTGGCGGAAGTGGCTTTTGTTTCTGCTTATAATATGCGATTTTTTGATAATATGTTGTGGTATTCTCCATCATTACACGAATATTATCGTGTAATAAATGAAGATTTTTATAGGGTGCTTGGAATTTAACATAATTTTGTAAAAGAGATTGTCGTAATTTATGCAGTCGTATTTAGAATATTAATTTGATTAACCATATAAGAATAATTAAGAGATTATCATATTGAAAGTTGGAGGATGGTAAAATGAAAAAAACAATTATGTTTTTGATTGCGTTTTTACTTATGTCATCTGTTGTTTCTGCTAATGAATGGACATATTTAGGTAAATTTATGTTGCCTAATAATAGCAATCATTGTAGTGATTATCTTATTTTAAATCATTTAAAGCCATATCAAGGACAATATAATTGTGATGTATTTGATGTATATTATCATCATAATCATGATACAGATTTTATTGGTGATGGAAATGATGAAGGTATGGGATTGAATTTACAAGCAAAAATTGTTCCTTTGAATAGCTACGGTAATAGAATGAATTATAGTGGTGTAGATTGTGGAACTATTATTTCTGATGTGGATGTTAGAACAAAAGGTTCTTTTGGTGTTTGTCCTAATTCTTTTAGAATTTTTGATAATGTTACACATAAGGAAATTTTTAGTGTTAAAGGCGAAATGCGTAGTGAACAATTAAAGAAAAGATGTGCTGCAGAATATATAGTAAATGTGACTGCACCGCATAGAGGATTTAATCAAATTAGTGGGAGTATATTATGATTGTATTGGGAGGTTAATATGAGAAAAATAATAGTATTTTTTATAATGGTTTTGGTTATGATGTATTCAACCGTTGCATTAGCAAGTTTTAATTTAGATACAACTCGTTGGACATGGGTTGGTTCTAATAGTAATTATGGTTTGTTTATTGATTCTAAAACTATTAAACCTTTGTATGGAAATAAAATTGAATTTTGGGT
>CADBMS010000036.1 GCA_902795935.1 uncultured Methanobrevibacter sp. | reverse complement strand
TACGGAAGAAAAAGAAAAAATTAATGCAATTCTTGCAGAAACTGGCAGGGAATTCAAAGGAACAGTTAATGTAAGACACTTTGCAGAAATTCTTTACAATGAAGTAGGATTAGAAAAACTCAGTTCATTAATTGAAAAAGAATTAAACTTAAATGTAGCAGTTCACTATGGATGTCACTTTTTAAAACCAACTGATGAAATTGGAATTGATAATGCAGAAAAACCAACAATTCTTGATGAATTAGTTGAAGTAACTGGTGCAAAATCTATAGATTACAAAGATAAAATGATGTGTTGTGGAGCTGGTGGTGGAGTAAGATCTAGAGATATTGATGTGGCTTTAGATTTCACTAAAGAAAAACTCGAAAACATGAAAGCAGCAGGTGTAGATGCAATCGTAAATGTATGTCCATTCTGTCATTTACAATTTGATGTAGGTCAAACTGAAATCAAAAGTAAATGGGGAGATGAGTACAATTTACCAGTTTTCCACTTAGCACAATTATTAGGTTTGGCTATGGGGTTACCTGCAGAAGAACTAACTTTTGATGCTCAACAAATTGATGTGGCATCAGCATTAAATAAAATAGAATAAATAATAAAATGGGGATGAGCAATAATTTTTTGATGATTTATAATCTCATACCCAAACACATTTTTTTTTAATCATAATATTAATAAAGCATCGCATTAAATCATTATATATTATTTATTAAAACTATTTTTTTAAAATAAAAATAGAAACAGAATATTATATTAATACTAACTATTATATAATAAACATTCTATACTAATATATGATGGAGGAATAATGGTGTTTACAGCAATACTTGTAGGAATATTCAGATTTAAAGATTTACCTGAAAAATTTGGTCCTTTTGCACAGTTTAAATCAAAATTAGATAAAAGAAATTCTATTGAAGATAATGATGAACTTGCAGTATTACAAATTCAAGGAACTGAATCCTATCATATCCTATTTTTAGATTCGTATAAGTCAAAAGAAGAAATACAAAAAGAACTAAAAGAAGCAGATGCTAAAATAAATCATACTACATTAAAGATACTGGAAGGACATTTATGACTACATATCCAATAGAACAAACATGGTTAGTCTTAGTTGATTTATTAACTGATTTGAAAAAGCAAGGTATTAAAATAGATTCTCAAATAACTGAAGATATAAGAATTACTAAAACATTAATTAATTTTTATAAATCTAATCCAACACATCCAGATACAATCAATGAATTAGGAAGAATTAATAATCTTTTAAATTCTACTCAAGAAAAATTATTAATTTTGTGTGATGATGTGGAACCAAATTATGATAAAGCTTGGTTAAATAAGTTATTAAAAGTATCTAAAGGTGAAGAATTATATAAATCGCAGAAATCTAAATCAAAAATTTTAATTGGAAAACCTGCCGGATTTCATGCATCTAGAATAACTTTAAAAAAACCAATTGCCGAAGAACGAGCACAAGAAATTGCTGAATTTAATAATTTAATCATAGAATTTGAAAAAGACAATATAATTGTTTTATATGGTGATAAATTAAATGTTCAAAAAGGTATGAAAGAAATGGGATCATTTTTTCTAGAACAGCATGATTAAAATTTATCAATATTTTCAACAAGTTAATCTATGTATAATGATATTTACAGTACAATAATTAAAATTATAATATAATAAAGCATTATTGTTTTATTTAAATTAATTTACTATTTTTGTTAAAAAATTTTTTATAAAAATTTATAAACTTCAATATATAACATAATTATAGTTTATATCTATTGTTTAAATTCAAGATATTTTAAATAGGTTGGGGGGAGGTAATTTATCATGATTATGGTTAAAGGTGAAGTTAGTGGAAGAACTTATATTGAACCATTTTCTAAAGGGGTTTTAGCAAGATCATTAACTCGAGCAGAAATGGGTCCTAATAAGGCATATTCATTAGCATCAGAGATACGTTCTGATTTAGAGTCTAAAAATGTAGAATTAATAACAATTAATGAATTAATAACTATTGTTCATGATAAATTAAAAGAAGTAGATTCTGAAACTGCTGAAAAATATTTGTTATGGAGATCTATAAGAAAAAATAAAGATCCATTAATTATTTTAATTGGTGGAGCATCTGGTGTTGGAACATCTTCTATTGCATTTGAAATAGCTAACCGTTTAGGTATAAGAAATATGATAAGTACAGATATGATTCGGGAAGTTATGAGAAAAATAGTAACTAAAGAATTAGTACCATCTATATATGAATCTAGTTATACTGCTTATAGATCTTTAAGAACAAATCCTCCATATGAATTTGATGAAGTTTTAATAGGATTTAAAGATCATGTAGACACGGTTAGTATTGGTGTTGAAGCTGTAATTGAAAGAGCACTAAAAGAAGGTATAAGTATTGTAATTGAAGGAGTACAT
>CADBMS010000035.1 GCA_902795935.1 uncultured Methanobrevibacter sp. | reverse complement strand
TATAATTTTTATTTTTAATTTTATTAGTTTAAATTGATATTAAATTATTTGCAATTTTTTCAAACCCACAAAATTTTTTACATAGCCCATATACAAAGAAATCAACCTAAAACACACAATACTAAATGTATTTTTAGCAGGACTAATCACAACACTCAGACACAACTCAAAAACAGCACCACAAAAGCTCTCCGAAAACTAAAAAATCAAACACCCTGAAGTATATTATTAAATCATAAATTAAGTAATTGTTTTAAGAATATCATATCATTATGCGAAAGTATAAAAACGAATTAATAAATAATATCTTATTATGTGAGGTGTAGGATAAATGCACGAATTATCTATGGCTGAAGCAATTATACAAACAGTTATTGATTCTGCTGAAAAAAATAATGCTATTGAAGTATTAGAAGTTACAATTGAGATTGGTAGATTAACAATGCTCAATCCAGAACAACTTTCTTTTATGTTAAATGTGATTATTGATAAGAATGAGCTTTTAAAAGGTGTGAAATTTATAATAGAAGAAATTCCAGTTAAAATTAATTGTAATTCTTGTGGTTATGAAGGAGAATTTGAAGTTGATGAATCTGATCCTTTTTCACCAATAGTTATTTGTCCTAAATGTGAAAGTATAAAAGTAAGTGTTAAATCTGGTAGAGAATGTACTGTGAAAAATATTCAGATTGAACAGAGGGAATAGTATGCATAAAATAGCAAGTATTGATTTAGAACATGATATAATAAAAGCTAATGAAAAATTAGCACAAAAAAATCAAAAATTATTAGATGATGCAAATGTTTTTGGAATAGATTTATTAGGAGCTATTGGTTCTGGTAAAACTTCTTTATTAGAAAAATTAGTTGAATCAGTAGATTATCCTGTAGCTGCAATTGCTGGAGATGTTATTAGTAAATATGATGCTGGTCGTTTAGAAGAACATAATATTCCTGTTGTTGGATTAAACACTGGAAAAGAATGTCATTTAGATGCACATTTAGTAGAACATGCATTCGCTGATTTACCATTAGAGGATGTCGATGTTTTATTTATTGAAAATGTTGGAAATCTTATATGTCCTGTTGACTTTGATTTAGGAGCACATATGCGAATAGTTGTTATTAGTGTAAGTGAAGGTGATGATACTGTTGAAAAACATCCTTTAATATTTAAACAAGCAGATTTAGTTGTTATTAATAAAATTGATATAGCTACAGCAGTTGGTGCTGATGAAGATAAAATGGTTGCCGATGTTCATAAATTAAATCCAGATGTTAAAGTAATTGCAACTAGTTTAAAAACTGGTGAAGGATTTAATGAAATATTAAAAGCTATTGATGATGCTAGAAATGCATAACTACTTATAAAAAGAATCATTTTAAATTAATTATTTAATTTAAAATGATTTAATATTATTTTATAGGTGATTATATTGAAAGTGTGGGTAGATTTAACAAATGCACCTCATGTAAGATTTTTTAAAAATATAATTGAACACTTCCAAAATACCGATGATGAATTAATTGTAACTGGTCGTGAATATGGAGATATTCATAGTATAATGAATTCTTATGGATTTGAATTTATATCTGTTGGTAAACATGGAATTACTCTTGAACAAAAACTTCAAGAGAGCACTAATAGATCTTATGAGTTAGCTAAAATTATGAGTAAAGAAAAACCAGACATTGCACTTTCTAAACACTCAATTGAACTTCCTAGAGTATCATTTGGATTGAATATACCTAGTTTATATGTTTTAGATAATGAACATGCTTTAGCAGCTAATAAACTTACATTGCCTCTTGTTGATAGAATTATAATGCCTAAAGCTATTGATATGTGGTCTTTAATAAAATTAGGTGCTAATCCCAATAAAATTATTAGTTATAATGGGACTTCTGAAGTTATGCATTTTAAGAATTTTGAAGTTAATAACAACATCTTTAAAGATTTGAATTTAGATTTAAAGAAAGAAAAAACAATTCTTATGAGACCTGAACCATCATTAGCATCTTATTTAAATACTGATTGTAGAAAATCTGTTTTAACCCCTGTTGTTGAAATATTGGAAAAATGTGCTAATATTTTAGTGATACCTCGTTTTAAAGAACAAGGTAAGATTTTTGAAGGATATGATAATGTTATTAATCTTGAACCACCTATAGATACATCTAGTCTTATTAAAAAATGTAATCTTATGATTGGGGCTGGTGGAACTATGAATAGGGAAGCTGCAGTTTTAGGAACTCCTGTTATTTCTTGTTATCCTGGTGAAACATTAGCTGTTGATCAATATTATGTTAACAATGGTTTAATGCATAGGTCTAATGATGTTGATGAGATTATTAATATGGCGTTTAGTTTAATGAATAATAATCAAAATATTAAACACTTAAATCATGATGATTTATTCAATTTAATATTGGATAATGTTTATGATATGGTTAAATAATGAAAAAACTTTTTTTGGAAAAATAATAAGTGGAATGGCCGGGATTTGAACCCGGGGCCTCCGCCATGCCAAGGCGACGCTCTACCATCTGAGCTACCACCCCATTATATAATAAAATTAATGACTATACAAGTTATTAATTAATATTTTTTCTTTGCATTTATATATTTATGTATTGATTTAATGAATTTATTTAGGGGTCTGAATTTTTTTGTTGAAAATTCAGTCTAATTTTTTGTATTTTTGTTTCTTTTATTGTTAAACAGGTTGTGTTTGT
>CADBMS010000034.1 GCA_902795935.1 uncultured Methanobrevibacter sp. | reverse complement strand
TAATTTTAAAATCAATACACAATATTTCAAGTGTAAATAAAGTATAATAGATATTTATAGAAATTTAGTCTAAAAATCAATTTTAAGTGCAAAAATAAAAATTACAAAAAAAGGTTTTCTACAAAGCCAAAGAATAACAAATAATTTAAATACAAAATGTTACTTAAACATTATATGAAAACATTAAAATTTTATTAATTAAATTAGATAGGAGTAATTTAATATATGGCAAATCATTCACATCATCATGGAAATAGGGATTCGGATCAGCAAAAAGCTATGATGGAACAAGACCTTAGACTAATGAGTAATATGAAGAATATTAAATATAAAATAGCTGTTATGAGTGGTAAAGGTGGTGTTGGTAAATCTACAGTAGCAGTTAATTTAGCAACTACCTTTCAGAAAAAAGGGTTTAAAACTGGAATACTTGATGTTGATATTCATGGACCTAATGTTCCAAAAATGTTAGATTTAGAAGGAGAACAATTAACTGTTGAAGAAAATCAATTAGTACCAGTTGAATCTGAAAATGGGTTAAAAGCATTGTCAATGGCTTTTCTTTTAAATTCAGTGGATTCCCCAATTATATGGAGAGGGCCTCAAAAATCTAGCACTATTCGACAGTTTATGTCTGATGTTAAGTGGAGTAATTTAGATGTTCTTATAATTGATAACCCTCCAGGTACTGGGGATGAACCTTTAACAGTATTACAATCATTACCGGGAATTGATGCTGTAATTATGGTCACTACGCCAAATTCTGTTTCACAAGAGGATGTTCTTAAATGTGTTAAAATGGTTAAAATGCTTAAAGTTGAGAATATTGGGCTTGTTGAAAATATGGCTTATTTTGTTTGTCCAGATTGTAATAAAAAAATTAATATTTTTGGAAAAGACAATATGCAAGAGTTTGCTGAATTAATGGAAGTTACCTATTTAGGAGATATTCCTTTAACTGAACAAGTGGCTCAGTCTGTTGAGGATGATATTCCAATAACTCTTAAGGATGATGAATCTGTAGTTAGTAAAGAATTTTCAGAAATTGTTGATAAAATTGATGAATTGTTCTTAAAAAAATGAGTTTGTAAATGTATACAAACTCCATTAACTAATTAAATATTTTAATTGAATTATAAATCTTATTTTCTTTAAATAAAGATTAAAATAGTTTTTTTAGTTAAAAATAATGAGAAAAATATATATAGTTAAAGTGATTAGTATTTTATAATAGTTATTAATTTTATAATGATTTTTAATTATAAATATATTTAATACAAGATTTTACCATTGATAAAAAGAACAGGAGATACTTATTTATGAGAAACCTTGAAAAAATGTTTAACCCTAACTCTGTTGCAATCATAGGTGCATCCAATAAAACAGGAAAAGTTGGAAATATTATTGTAAATAATATTGTATCTGGAGGGTATAAAGGTAAAATATACCCAATTAATCCTAATGCTGATGGAGAAATATGTGGAATAAAAGCATATAAATCTATACTTGATGTTGAAGAACCCGTTGATTTTGTAATAATGTCCATTCCAGCTAGAGCAGTGAATTCTTCAATTAAAGAATGTGGTGAAGCTGGTGTGAAAAATATGGTAGTAATCACCGCAGGATTTAAAGAAATCGGTTCGGATGGGGCTAAACTAGAAGAAGAAATGGTGAAACTTGCAAATGAATATGGTATAAATATTATAGGTCCTAATAGTCTTGGAACAACTAATTCACATTTACCATTAAATTCATCCTTTGCACAATTAATGCCACCAAAAGGAAATATTGCATTTATATCCCAAAGTGGTGCTATGATGGTTGCAATTCTTGATTGGAGTTTAAATTCGGGAATTGGTTTTAGTAAAGTAATTAGTTTAGGAAATAAAGCAGATGTTAATGAAATTGAACTTATACAATATTTAGCTGATGATGATGAAACCGCTGTGATAATTTGTTATTTAGAATCAATATCTGCTGGAGATGAATTCTTAAATGTAATGAAAAAAGTTACCCAGAAAAAACCAGTTATTATTCTAAAATCAGGTTCAAGTCAAGCAGGAGCTAAAGCTGCATCATCACATACTGGGGCATTAGCTGGAAGTGATTTATCATTTGATACAGCATTCAAACAAACTGGCGTCTTACGTGCACAAAACATGGATGACTTATTTGATATGGGCTTGGCATTTAGTAAATGTCCACTTCCAACTGGACGTAAAGTTGCGATTATAACTAATGCTGGTGGTGGAGGAGTAGTAACTGTCGATAGTATGGAAAAAATGGGATTAGATCTTGTTGAATTTGATGAAGAAACTACTGAAAAATTGAAAGAAGCTATACCTGAGGAAGGAAGTGCACATAACCCAATTGATGTATTAGGAGATGCACCAGTTTCAAGATATCATAAAACACTGAAAATTGTACTAGAAAACGAAGATGTTGATAGTCTTATTATAATGACTTGTCCTACTGCATCTGCAGATGCTGAGGGAATTGCACAAGAGATATTACAAGCTGAAAAAGAATTCAATAAACCAATTATAGTAGTAAACATGGGCGGGCCTACATTTGAACATTCTAATAAAGTATTATTAGACAATAATGTACCTGTATATGTTTTCCCAGAAACAGCAGTTAAAGTAGTTGAAGCTTTAACTAGATATGCTGAACTTAAAGAACGTTCATATGAAACATGCCTAGATAGTATTACAGATGTTGATACTGAAGGTGTAAAAACAATATTCCAAAAAGTGAAAGAATCTGGTAGAAAAACATTACTTGGAAGTGAAGCTTACGAAGTAGCATCTCTCTATGGCATACCAGGAGCACCAATAGTATTATCCAATAGTGTCGAAGAAGCTACCAAAAAAACTGAAGAAATGGGTTTCCCTGTTGTATTAAAAATAGCTTCAGATAAAATTATGCACAAAAGTGATATTGGTGGAGTAAAAGTAGGGATAGATAATATTGAAGATGTTAAAATTGCATTCAATGAAATTATGAATAATACTAAAAAAGCACATCCAGATATAACTCCGGATGGTATTGAAATACAAAAAATGATGCCTAATGGACAAGAAGTATTAGTAGGTATGATTCGCGACAAACAATTTGGTCCAATGATTGCATTTGGTATGGGAGGAATCTATGTAAACCTCTTAGAAGATGTTTCATTCAGATTAGCTAATGGACTAACTGAAGCAGAAATTGATACACAACTTGAAGAAACTAAAGCAATGCAATTACTTGAAGGATTCCGTGGAGAAGCTGCATGTGATATTGATATTATTAAAGAAACTATAAAACGTGTTGCTAAATTAACATTAGACTTCCCAGAAATCGCAGAACTTGATATAAATCCTATTTTTGCATATGAAAAAGGAGCTAGTGCTTTAGATATAAAAATTGCATTAGAATAAATTAAGAATTTCACTAATTTAGTGAAAACTACTTTTTTATTTAAAATTCAAACTCTATTTTTAATTTTTATAGTAACTAATTAATGAATTCATAGTTATATCCATAATAAATTATTATACAAGATATCTGTTAAATTATAATATAGTATTTTACTTAAAGTTTATCTCAAGAAAATTTTGTTAACCAGTTTTCATAATAAGAGGGTTGTTGACTTTGTCAGTGAATTGATTTGAATAATTCAATTAGTTCTTTTAATGAGTTAAATCGCATATTGTATAGATTGTTGGATTACATAATCTTTTTGATGAATTTGTAGTATTTTGACATCTTGATTCATCGATTATTGTAACATCTTCAAATCCCATATTTTATGGTTTTAGTTTTTTTTAAGTATATTGTCTGGGTTTTTTGGTGCTTCTGCATATTTTATAAATGATTTACAGTAGTTTAATCCTAATTTTTGTCTTGTAATTACCCAAACTTGTTTGTAAGTTTATATTCATTCAAATGTTCTGTTAACTCTGTAATTGCATCCTCATCAATTTTATTTTTTATTGACATACTTAATATTTTATCAAC
>CADBMS010000033.1 GCA_902795935.1 uncultured Methanobrevibacter sp. | reverse complement strand
TTCATGTCTATTATTAAAAATGCAGTTAATGATATTTTAGTTTATATTGTTAATTTTGCTGCAGATTGGATTGCTAATTTGGCTAATTTATTTTTAAAATTATTTATTTTAATTGCTGCAACTTATTATTTCATTCGTGATGGTAATTCTATAATCAATTATTTTGCTGAAATTGTTCCATCTAATTATTCTGATTCTTATTATGTGCTTATTGAAGAATTTAAGATGGTTATGTTAAGTATTTTCTATGGACATTTTGTAACTGCGATTATTATTGGTATTATTGCAGGTATTGGTTATTTTATTTTAGGTTATCCTTATGTTATTATTTTAGCGTTTATAACCGGCTTTTTACAATTTTTACCTATTTTAGGTCCATGGGGGATGTATTTAGTTTTATTGGTTTTTGATATTATGACTGGTAATTATATTCGGGCTGGTTTGGTTTTATTATTAGGTATTATTCTCAGTTCTAGTGATATTTTTATTAGACCAAAATTAGCGGGTATATATGCAGATATTCATCCTTTGTTATTTTTGATTGGTTTTTTAACGGGACCTTTAGTTTTTGGTCTTGTTGGTTTTATTTTAGGGCCATTAATTTTGGGTATGACATATTCTGTTTTGAATGTTTTTAAAATGAAAAATGATTCCATTTAATTTTATTTTTTTATAAAATTTTAAATATTTCTTTTTATTTAAATAATATGAAATTAAATTCTATATGCGAAAATTAATATATTTTTATAAACAAAACACTATGATTTTATGAGGATAACCTTAAATTAAAACACATGTTAACAAAATAAAATTAATATTATTAGTCAAAAATTTATTTTAAAATGATTCTATTAAAAATAACTATAGTTTAGTCATGCTAGATATAGATAATTAAAACTATAAAATTTATTTTAATTATGATCAATAAAAAAATGAATTAAAAACATTGATTTTATTAATAAGGGATACTAATAAACAAGTAATAATTAAAATTTATTAAGTTGATTTGTAATGGTAAAAAAAAATATTGTTCTATTGGATATTGATTATTTTACTGATGATGGTGAAGCAGTAATAAGATTATTTGGAAAAGAAACAATTAATAATCAAAATAATCATGTAATTGCAATAGATAGGACATTTGAACCATATTTTTATGCAATACCATATGATGTTGAAAAAGCAAAACAACAACTAAAAGAAATAAATCTAATAAAAAGACTAGAAAAATTAACCCTCAATAATTTAGGAGAACAAACAGAAGTAATTAAAATAGTAGTTGGCCATCCACAAAATGTATCATCAATAAAAGAAGATATACGAAAATTAAGTTCAATTAAAGAAATATATGAACATGATATTCCATTCTACAGAAGATATCTAATAAACAATAATATATTTCCAATGTCAGAAATACAACTTCAAGGAAAAGTAGTAGAAAAATCTAAATGTTTACCTAATAATCCAGAAAATGTAACAATAATAGAATTGGATTCAGCTCCAATGCCTGGAGATTCAAAATTCCCAAAGTTGAATATATTAAGTTTTGATATAGAAGTTAGAAGTCCTAAAGGAATGCCTGATCCGGAGGTTAATGAAATAATCATGATTGGTATGGCTGGCAATTGTGGTGTTGAAAAGGTAATATCAACTAAAGGTACTAATATACAATATGCTGAAAAAGTAAATAATGAGATAGAAATTATAGAAAAATTTGTTGAAACAATAAATCAAGT
Organism: uncultured Methanobrevibacter sp.; assembly: GCA_902795935.1. Classification (GTDB taxonomy): domain Archaea; phylum Methanobacteriota; class Methanobacteria; order Methanobacteriales; family Methanobacteriaceae; genus CADBMS01. Next base: position 6,940 of record CADBMS010000033.1, on the reverse strand, counting down.
ACAACCTGATGTAATTGTGGGATATAACTCCGATAACTTCGATTTTAATTATATTCAAACAAGAGCGAAAATATTGGGGGTTAAATTAAACTTAGGGATTGATGGGTCAAATTTAAAATTTATACGAAGGGGTTACACTAACGCTGCAACAATAAAAGGAATAATTCATGTAGATTTATACTTAGTAATGAGAAGGTACATGAATCTAGACCGATACACACTAGAACGGGTATATTCAGAATTATTCGGTGAAGAAAAATTTGACCTTCCTGGGGATAAACTTTGGCAATATTGGGATAGTGATGGTCAACCACTAAAAGACCTCTTTAAATATTCTTTAGCTGATGTAGTTACAACATACCAAATAGCAGAGAAAATACTGCCTCTGTCATTAGAACTTACAAGAATTGTAGGTCAACCCTTATTTGATATGACTAGATTAGCAACAGGACAACAGATTGAATGGTTTTTAACACGTAAAGCTTATGAAAAAGGTGAATTAGTTCCAAATAAGCCTTCTGGGGCTCAATTTGTTGAAAGAAAAGGAAAACGTACATTAGGAGGTTATGTTAAAGAGCCTGAAAAAGGATTACATGAAAACATTGTTCAATTCGATTTCAGAAGCTTATATCCTAGTATAATTATATCTAAGAATATTTCACCAGATACATTTGAAGGTAACATTACAATAGAAAAGGATGTTAATAACGAAAACCTTATATTTAATAGGGAGGATATTAAATATAACATATCGCCAGAATATGGTTATAAATTTATAAAAGAACCAAAAGGTTTCATACCCTCTGTATTAGGCCATGTATTAAATGAACGTGTAAGAGTAAAACAGGCAATGTTAAATACTGAAGATCCAATGGAGAAAAAAGTATTAGACGTTCAACAACAAGCTCTTAAGCGATTAGCTAATACTATGTATGGAGTTTATGGTTATTCGCGATTTAGATGGTACTCAATAGAGTGTGCTAGATCAATCACGGCGTGGGGTAGAGATTATATAAAAAAAACAATGAAACAAGCGGAAGCTTATGGTTTTAAAAGCATATATGCCGATACTGACGGTTTTTATGCTGAATATGAACCAAAAAAGATGTTAGATGATGACTAAATAAAAAAAACATTTTGGTGGGAAAAATGTTTAATTTAGGTTTATTGAGGCGAATTTTTGAATTAAATGTAATACGAGAGTTAGAAAACACATATCAAAATATAAATCAATTAGAACATCCAGATACATATTCTGGCCAATTTTCTAATTTTGATGATTCTTCAAGAACAAGATCATTTATAAAGAATTTTGGCTTTGAGGAAGAAAATAATGCACGTAAAAAGCAACATATTCCTAGTTTATACCAACGTAAACATGTTCAAAAAGATTTAGAAAAAAGAAGTAGATTTTAGTAATTGAAATTAATTATAAAGTATGCATTTGCTATTCTACTGATAAAAAAATAAGTTCTTTTAAGAACTTATTATACTTATTTTTTAATTAATATCATAATATTGAAAAACTAATTATGATGTGATGAGTTAAGTAACGTGTTACTTATATTAAAATTTTACTAATGTCTATGTTAAGTTCTTTAGCAATGTCTTTTATTTGTTTAGCTAAAACTTCATCAATATTAATTCCATTCTTTTCATTATTTTTAATATTTTTAACTTCAATATCTCCAGGTGTAATAATGTTGTCTCCATCTTCTTTAAGTTCATTAATTAAGTCATCAACACTTTCTTTAAAATAATTAATGTCAACCAATTTTGATGGATCAATAGCAAGCATTAAATCTCCTTTAGTACAAATTTCTTTACAACTAGCGGTTCCTGTAACTTTACTTCCATAAGCTGCTTTTACTAAGGGTCCTGCTAAAATTTCAATCATAAATGCTAAACTATAACCTTTGTGAGTTCCAAATGGTAAAATTGATCCTTTTAATGCAGCATCAGGGTCAGTAGTAGGATTTCCTTCACAATCTAATGCTAAACCTTCAGGTATTGGTTCTCCTTTACGTGAACATTCCATCAATTTTCCTCGAGCTGTTGAAGAAGTGGCCATATCAAGAGTAATATAATTCTTATTAGATGGTATACTTATAGCTATTGGATTAGTTCCAAGTAGGGGTGTTTTTCCACCTAAAGGAGCCATGGCAGGTTCAGTATTTGTTATAACAACACCTATTAAATCTTCCATGGCGGCCATATCAGAATAGTAACCTGTTACTCCAAAGTGATTAGAGTCATGAACTCCCACTATTGCAATTCCAGTTTTTTTAGCTTTTTCTATTGCTAATTTCATTGCAGAATAAGCAACATATTGTCCAAACATATGGTTTCCATTTATTAGTGCAGATGATGGATTATCATTTTCTATTTCAAACTTTGAATCTAGTTTGATGTTACCTTCTTTGATTCCAATCACATATTGTGGAAATCTACCTATACCATGAGAACTAAATCCTTTAAGATCTGCGTCAACTGTTACATCTGCTACTACTTTAGATTGTTCTTTTGGTACATTTAATTTAGTAAGTATGTCAATAATTAATGTTTTTTCTTCTTTTGGAGTAATTTTCATACAATACACCTGGTATTTTAATTTAATTAATTTAATTATTATTCCATTATGATGGTTTTTCCAGTAAATGTTTTAACTTTAACTTCATCTGAATTAGCAGTTACTTTTCCAATAATTTGTGTTTTCATGTATTTTTGAAGTATTTCTAATGTTGAATCTAAATCTTTTTTATTTATTATTACAACAAAACCGGTTCCCATATTAAATACACGATACATTTCTTCAATAGGAACTCCTTGTGAGTAAATTGCTTGAAATATTGGTTGAGGTTCAGGTAAATTTGTTATATCATATCCCACATTATGGTTTAATCTTTTAAGATTATTAAATCCACCTCCAGTAATGTGTGCTAATCCATGTACTTCTATAGTGCTTTTTAATAATTCAACTATTGGTTGAACGTAAATGTTTGTTGGAGTTAATAATGTTTCACCTACTTTTAAATCAGGATAACCTGGTAAAGAATCATTTATTTTTAAATTGCATTTTTCAAATAGTATTTTTCTAGCTAAACTTAATCCATTACTATGTATTCCACTACTTTCGATTCCTAACAGAATATCTCCTTCTTGAATATCAGATCCACTAATTATTTTGTTGATATCTACAAAACCTATCCCAGTTCCTGCTAAATCAAATTCATTAACTATTCCTGGTAATGATGCAGTTTCTCCTCCAATAATTGCTATTTTTGATAAATTAGCTCCAGTTACTAATCCTTCACCTATTTGGTTTGCTATTTCTGGGTCGGGTGTTTCAACTGCTAGGTAATCCACTAATGCTACTGGTTCTGCACCAACACACAGAATATCATTTACAACCATAGCAATACAGTCAATTCCAACAGTATCATATTTCTCCATCATTTGTGCCACTAATATTTTGCTACCCACTCCATCAGTACTCATGGCAATTCCTTTATCACCTAATCTTACTAATGCTGCGAAATGTCCGCTTTCAGCTATGATATCTTGAAATTTTAATGTTTCTTGTAGCTTAGCAGTTAAATTTGTAACTGTTTTTTCTTCTAATTTAATATCCACGCCTGAATCAGAGTAAGTTACCATTTATAATCACCATTATTATATTTTAATTAGAATTTAATTTTTTATTAATAAAGAATATTTTAAAATTATATAACTATTAATTATTGTATTCTAGTTGTTTCAAGATTCATAGGTGTTTTAGTCTCAATTTTATGGCTTCTATAAATGCTTGAAGCTAAATCTAATGTTTTATAGTTATCTCCATGACATATTAATATTTTTTCAGGTTTTGGGTTTAATCTACGTACAAATTCCATTAATTGTCTTCTATCTGAGTGTCCACTAAAACCTTCAATGGTTTTAATGTGCATTTTAACATTATATGCTTTTGTTTTACCGTCTTTATCTTTAAGAGGAATTTCTTTCCATCCTTTTTGAATTCTTCTACCTAATGATCCTTCAGATTGATATCCTACAAATACTAATGAGTTTCTTTCATCTTCACATAATCCTTTGAAATATTCTACAGAATTTCCACCAGTTAACATGCCTGAGGTGGATAATATAATTGCAGGATCACCATCAACTATTTCTTGTCTTTCAGCCGTTCCATTTACTTTATGGAAGACTTCAGACATGAATGGGTTATGGCCTTTATGAAAAATTTGATCTCTTAATTCTTTACTAAGATATTCTGGTCTTGCAGTATGTATTGCTGTAGCTTCCCAAATCATTCCATCAATATAAATTGGAACTTCAGCAATTGCTTTTTCTCTCATGTATTCTTCAAGCACAATCATTAATTCTTGTGCACGTCCAACTGCAAATACTGGAATTAAAACTTTTCCACCTTTTTTAAGTGTAGTTGATATTGTTTTCATAATCTCTTTTGCAGCAGTATTTCTAGAAGGCTGTGCATCTTCATGCCCTCCATAAGTACTTTCCATAACTAATGATTCTATACGAGGAAACTTTGATACTGCAGGTTCTAATAATCTACTTTTTTCGTACTTGAAATCTCCTGTAAATACTAAGTTGTGTTGCCCATCACCGATATGCATATGTGCCATTGCAGAACCTAAAATATGTCCAGCATTGTGTAATGTTAATCTTATATCTGGTGCAATATCTGTTACTTCACCATAGTCGAGGGTTATAGTATATTTAATACTTTTTTTAACATGTTTTATGTTAAATGGTAATGGTGAGCCTTCACGATGAGCTATATCTAGATGGTCTAATTGTAATAATGTCATTAAGTCACGAGTAGCTGTTGTACAATAAAGGGGTCCTTCATATCCATAGTGGTAGAGATATGGTACAAATCCGGAGTGGTCTAAGTGAGCATGTGTAATAATAACTGCATCTAAATCATCTAAAACAAATTCTGGAACATTTAGGTATGGATATGATGTTTTATCATCTATTCCTGCAACGTTAACTCCACAATCAATTAAAACTCTACTATTTGGAGTTTGTAATAGTGCACATGATCTTCCAACTTCTCTAAATCCTCCAATAGATGTTATTCGAGCCCAATCATTTTCATATTTGCTATTTTGATGTATTCTATTACCAAGATCTTCCAATATTTTTTTACGTTCTTTGCTGTTATGTTTAAGTGTATTACGTATTCTTTGAACTGTATCTGAAGCAATAGATGGTGTTCTTAGAATTTTTGGTGCCCATCCTATTATTTTAACTATTTCACGTGAAGTAGTTCCATATTTGCCAATTACAAGTCCTGGTTTACGGGCTTCAATAATTACTTCACAAGTAACTTCATCAAAATAAATATTGGTAATTTTAGCTTCTTCTGGAACAATTTCATGTATTGATTTTATTGCTAGATCTGGTTCCATAAGCACAGAACGATCTGAACGTATAATTATTCTTTTTCGTATATCTTTAGCTAAATTACGAATTAAATTTCCATTTTCAGCAATAATTTGCGGGTTTTTAGTATATATGACAACTTCTGGACCTTCGAATTCTATTTTGGCCACTTGAACTCTTTCGGGGAGTCTTTGTACTATTGTTTCTTTGATTTCTTCTAGAATTTCTGAAGTCATAAAATCACTTTGTAAAAATAGTAATTCATTTATAAATATATTAATTAATTATGTTTATTTATTACAACTTATTTTCTTTTAGTGCAATTATAATTAATTTAATCTTGTTAATTTCATTCATTAACTTAATTAATAAATGAGTATAATTAAAGTATATTATAATGATATAATTATAATATGTAAAAAAAAGATAAAATAAGTGTTTAATATTATTAATATTAATATTATTATTTTTTAAATTTTGTTATATCTTTCTTGAATCTCTTCTTTAGTTAATTCGTTATAACCGTCATCTGTTTTAACAACAGAAACTAATATTCCATTTCCAGAATAAGCATCTCTCTCCATAGCTGATTTAATAGCACGAATAGCAACATTTATTCCTTCATCAACAGGTAAATCATCTGAATATCTATCTTCAAGCACACCATAAGCAAATACTGAACCAGAACCTGTGGCTATAAAATCATCAGGTATTAAACCACCACTAGGATCAATTGAATAAATTTTAGGTCCTTTAGCATCCACTCCTCCTAATAATGTTTGAACATAATATGGGGTAAATCGTGATGAATGTAATATGTTTGATGTTAATGTAGCTGCAGAGTCAATACTCATTTCTATATTATTTCTAAGTTGATATAATGCAACTTCAGCACTTATATATTTCATTAAGCTTTGTGCATCTCCTACAGATCCTGCAATAGTTGCAACAATATGATTATCAATTTTGAATATTTTTTGTGTATTTTTATGCGCAATTAAACTACCCATTGTAGCTCTTTGTTCGCTTGCAAATACGACACCATCTTTACAAGTAATTCCTACGGTTGTAGTGCCTTCTAATGTGTTTTTATCATTCATAGAATCAACACCTCATAAAAAAAATTGTTATTAATATAATATTATAGTTTATAAAAATTAGTTTTAAACAATTAATATGTTATATGCATTATTTAGAATTTATCTTATATAATATTAATTATTTATTTTGAACTTAAAGGAGTAACATATTATGTTTTGAATAACACTATCTTTAACATAATTGAGTATTTTGTATTATAAAAATATTTTGATTAACTAATAATTTTTATCAATAAAAATTGATTTTAAAAATAGTAAGTTTCTATTAATAAAACCTAAAAATATTTTAATATTAATATTTAAATCTATATCTAATGAAATGGAAAAAAATAGGCCATGTAATAGTTTTAGATAAAGATATAAATAATCCTGAAAAGTTTCTTAAAATGAAAGGGGTTAAAACAGTAGTTAAATTAGGTAATATTTCT
>CADBMS010000032.1 GCA_902795935.1 uncultured Methanobrevibacter sp. | reverse complement strand
TGCATCATTGATAGAAACCTCTGGAATATCTGGTATGCTTAAAGCAATCCCTCCGGAATTATTGTTCCATTCTTTAAATTCATTAGAATCTCCTTATGTCGATCAACCAATGGTGGATGGATCAAGAGCTGCTTTAGCTAACCTTCGTAAACTTGCTGAAGCTGGAGACTATGATTTATTCAAAATGATTGAAGAATCTGAAACTAAACCAACAATTTTAGCTCCACCTCAAGCATTAATTAAAGAATTAAATGATCTTATGGGTGAAGCTGCAGCAGCGGGTGCAGTGCGCAGATGTGCAAGAAAAATGTTTGAAGGATAAAACAAACATTATTTTTTATTTTTTTAGACAGTTCAATAATGAATTTGAATTATTAGTTTTTCCTAAAACTAATAAAACACTCTTTTTTTTTAAAATTACAGATAATGCGCTCCGATTTTCTAGTATTTGTAAGAATATGCCTTTTTTTAATACTTCTGTTAAATTTTAACATTAAATATGATTTTTTCATTTACTTCAGAAAATAAATCCATAGCTCTTTAACTACCTATGGTTATATCTGCATTTTAACAGTATTTTTAGCAGTATAAATAATATACTCCTTAGAATCGGAGCCCCACACCTATATGTAATTTTTACATAATAATCAGTAAATATAAATTATACTTATAATTAATTATATTGATAAAGAATATATTAAAATTGTATTATAATATAATTCTAAATAATTATTTTTTTATTAAATTTATAAGTGATATTATGCTCCAAATAGCAGTTACAGGAAAACCAAATGTTGGGAAATCATCATTTTTTAATTCTGCAACAGCATCTGAAGTAGAAGTTGCAGGGTACCCATTTACAACAATAGATGCAAATAAGGCAATAGCACATGTTAACACAATTTGTCCGTGTAAGGAACTAAAAGTTGAATGTAATCCAAGAAACTCACAGTGTATTGATGGGAATAGATTAATACCAATTGAATTAATAGATGTTGCAGGACTTGTACCTGGAGCGCATGAAGGCAGAGGTTTAGGTAATAAATTCTTGGATGATATGAGACAAGCTAAAGTATTAATTCATGTAATAGATGCTTCAGGATCTACAGATGAAGAAGGGCGGCCAGTAGAAGCAGGAAGTCATAATCCATTAGAAGATATAGAATTTTTAGAAACAGAAATGAGTATGTGGATGTATAATATTCTTGAACGTAATTGGGTAAGGTTAGTTAGAAAAGCAAAATCTGAACGTTTAGATATGTCAAAAGTCTTACATGAACAATTATCAGGTACGGGTATTTTATTAGAGGATATATTGGAAGCTAAAAGGCAAATGAATTCTGATTATTCTGAATGGGAAAAAGAAGATTTAGTTGATTTTTTAAGAATCCTACTTAGAATAGCAAAACCAACAATAATCGTAGCAAACAAAGCAGATTTACCAACAGCAAAAGAAAACATTGAAAAGTTAAAGGAAATGTATCCTTATGTAATACCTTGTTCTGCAGAATCAGAATTGGCCCTAGTTAATGCTAATAAATCTGGATTAATAAATTATAAATCTGGTGAGGATAATTTCACAATATTACGGGATGAAAAATTAAATAAAAACCAAAAAAATGCATTAAATTATATTAAAGAAAATATCCTTGAAGAATATGGGGGTACTGGGATACAAGAAGCATTAAATGAAGCAATATTTAATTTATTAAATATGATTGTGGTATACCCTGTAGAGGATGAACATAAATTCTGCGACCAAAAAGGTAACATATTACCTGATGCAATTTTAATCCCTAAAGGTTCACATCCAAGAGACTTAGCATTCATAATTCACACAGATATTGGGGATAGATTCTTACATGCAGTTAATGCTAGAACAAATATGCGTGTTGCAAGTGATTATGAATTAGAAAATGGTGATATAATTAGTATTATCACCAAATAATCATTTTAGGGCTCTGAATTTTGTTGAAAATTCACTCCCATAAACATTATTTTTTTTCAAACATTCAATTAATGAATTGAATTATTAGTTTTTCCTAAAACTAATAAAACACTCTTTTTTTTTAAAAAAATTATTAATTTATAAGTTAATAGTTTAATAAATAACCATTATGCACATATAAGTGAATTCACTATTAACAACTTCACTAAGTGTTGTTTTAACGATTTTTTCATTAGTATAACTTAAACGTTCACATATAACAACTTTTCTATTAGGATTAACTCCATTTTCTATTAAAAAAGAAGCCATATCTGCAACACTTCTAGAAGGAAGCATAATAGTGCCACGGCCATTATCTAAAATATTAATAATATCTTTTGAGTTTTCACGTCCATGATAAGTTAAAATATCAACTTCATCCCAAGAAATCTCTAAACGAGCAGCACATAATTGTAATGAACTTATACCGGGGATAACTGTTAATTCAACATTTTTACAATTTTCCTCTTTAATAATTCTTTTAACAGGTTTAAGTAGACCTGAAAAACCAGGATCTCCTGTAGATAAAATACACACTGATTTTCCATTATCTGCAAGAATAACGGCTTTTTTTAATTCTTCTGTTAAATTTTTAACATTAAATATGATTTTTTCATTTACTTCAGTAAATAAATCCATAGCTCTTTGACTACCTACGGTTATATCTGCATTTTTAACAGTATTTTTAGCAGCATAAGTAATATACTCCTTAGAACCTGGCCCCACACCTATAATATATAATTTTGACATAATTATCAGTAACTTCCTAAAAATATAATTATAATTATCACAATATTCTGATATTGTAAGTGATTATGGATTAGAAAATAGTGATATAATCAGTATAATCACCAAATAATTTCTTAATTATATTTTTTTAGATTGATATTTCATAATCTGTTTCATTAATACTTTATGTAAATTTTCAGAACCTAATATTTTTTCATCAGTTAAATTCCACTCAGAAGGATACATAATGAATGCATGGGATTGTTCTCCACCTAAACCACCATGACTTCCAATTAATTCTTCAAAAGCAGCAACTTCATTAGTTTCAGGATTATAAAAACTATTAACCCATACATCTGGGCCGTTATAGAATTTAGAACTTTTACGTAAATGCATTGCAGCATTTTCACCAAATACTTCTAAAGGATTTTTACCTTGAAATTTATCTTCATCTAGGTAGTAGATTCCTTCTTCACCAATAACTAATGCTCCTAACTCTTCAGAATTAACCATAACAAAACCAATACCTTCATGTTTAATTAATCCTGGTATCAAATCAGGAAAAAACTTTTTTATATCTTCATAACTTAATTGTTTTTTGATTTTAGTAAAATAGATTAAACCAAGATTTCCAGAACCTAAAACAATAACTTCAGCTTCTTTGGCAGTTTTAGTGGTCCAATCATCTTTATTTATATTGTGCTTGCGTATGTAATTCATTAATTCTGCTTTTTTAGTATTAATCTTCTCAGATTTGTGGATAACATCATAGTCTTTAACTTTTTCTTTTATTTGGTCACGTTTCTTTTGACCAATAACAGTGTTTTCCTGCATATGTGTTATTATTTCAGTATCTTTAACAGAATTAATAACATTGTCTTTTTTAACTTTTATTTTTTCAGTTTTATCTTTAATATAATTTTTACTATCGTTTATTGGTTCTTTAAACTTGTCTTTAAGTCTATCTTCTTCAGATGACATTTCACTATACATTTTCATATCTGAAGGTAATAATTTTCGCACATATTCCTCAAATGTTTCATTATATCTTTGTTTAAATGTTGCACCATTAGTTTGTCCATGATCAGATTGGATAATTATTTTGTAGTCTCTTTTAGCATAATTTTTTGCCATGGATATGCGTTTAATTTCAGTATCTAAACTTGTTAAAACACCAAAAGAATCATCATCACGTACGCCAGAATGATGTGCAATTTCATCATAAGCCAAATAAGTAGCATACACAACATCTGTCTCACCAGTTAACATATCTCCAATAATTGTTTGAGTATTAACTTCATTAATAATTACATTAGTTAAACCACGTATGAACATATAATCCCATTTTTTAGAAATTCTAGGTTGAATATCTAATAATTCATGCTTTAGTTGTGAGTAAATTTCTTTTAAAATATCTCCAAAATATAAAATAAGTATGCGTATAAAATTTGTTGAGTTTGAGAACATATAGTACCAATGTCTATTGTAAAATTTACGAAGCTCATGTGATTTACTATATGTTAATAATACATTATCTGTATCACCTGAAAATAGATTGCTCCTACTGGCTCCATTTATATGTAGTAACCCTTTACCATTTGAAATTCTTTTTTCAATAAGTGATGCATCTTTTACAGAAACCATTATCTTATTATCATTATCTTTTTCAACCCATCTAAATGCAGGAATATTTTCATTATTTCCATGTAAGATGCCGGCTTGGCTTGCACCGGTTTGACTTGAATAATCTGTTTCCCATCCTTTAATTTTATATTCCTCTGATTCAACCCAACTTTTAAGAGTTGGCATATATGAGTTAGCTATAGCTTCTTCAAGTACATTTTGACTTAAACCATCAATTTCTAGTATTATAATTCCAGGATATTTTTTATATGTTTTAATAGTTTGAGGTAATTTGTTTCTAATAACAGATCTATAATAATTTGTTTCATCATTCATTGTCAAAAGAATTGAAACACCAGTACTTATAAATGAAAGAATCAATGGTGCTATTATAATAGCATAACCTTCGATTATTATTCCTGGAACAATTTCACTTAATAGCCATAATAATAATCCATTGATAATGAATGTTCCAAAACCTACTGTATAAACGATAAAAGGTAAAAATAATTTAGATAGAATTGGCCAAAACAATGAATTAATAACACTTAACAAGAAGACAATAAGTACTACACTAAAACCTTGGCTAATAGTGAGTCCAATATGCATATGTACAATTAATAAAAAGCCAAGAATTTCACAAAACCATAAAACAATAGTTCTAATAACATTACGAAATAAACTACTTCTAATTAATGGGGGATTTTTGTGAAGTTTCATATAAATCTATGCCATAATATTATGATTACTTATATTTATCAAGATATGTTAAATTTAACAATATATGTGATAACTTAAGCTTAAATAAATATTCAATATATATTGTAAGTGCATAATTATGCTATTTTAAATCAATCTTTTTTAATGGATTAATAATTAATTCATCATCATCTAACTTTGTTGTAAACACAAAAGGAATAATATTAACACCATTTTTCTCAACTAAATATAACATTTCTGTAAATGACGGATCTGTCTCATTGTTAGGTATGAATATTTCAGCATCTTCTTTTAAAATTAAAAACAAAACACTTGATTTGTAATTTTCTTTTTGAGCTTGTAATAACTCTTCTAAATGTTTTTTACCACGAATTGTAGGGGCATCTGGAAATTTTGCTATATTATTTTCAACTAAAGTACATCCCTTAACTTCTAATAACATTTTATCTTCATCTATATTCCTATTTTTTAATAAAAAATCTATTCTACTTTTTCCAAATGTGAATTCTCTTTTTTCAACTTCATAATCTGAAATTTCATTAACAATCTGTGATTCTATTAATTCTTCAGCAAGATCACTATGAAAACCTGAATTTAGCAATATCCATAAATTATCTTTATATACTCCAATAACATCATATTTTGTTTTTCGTTTAGTGTTTTGCTTAGCTTTTCTAAGAAGTAAAGGTACATTAGGAATTAATAATTCTTTCAAACGACCAGGATCCCTTAAATGTGCAGTATGTTCACTTTCATCTTCTTTTTTAAATAAAACTGTGAAACGGTTTGGTCGATTAATAAAACGCCCTTCTATTAAATGTTTTATTATCATGTATAAACTCCATTTGAATCATTATTTGTTATTAAAATTAATATTTAATGCTTGTTTTTATGCAATATTTTATATTATAATTTATTATTTTAATTTTATACAAATGTGTAATAATCGATTAAATAGTAAATTAAAGTAAAATAAACCTTATTTTATATTAATAAGTTTTTTAAAAATAAATTTATAATAATCCTTAAATATGTGCTTTTTGTTGTTTTTATTAATATTTGGTGGTGGATATTGCTTGAATTTACTTATTTTTAAATTTTTAAATTAAATATCGTTTTTAGCTTAGTTATTTTTTACTTATTAGAAAAATTAGTAGTGTTCTTTTTAAATTATATATTTTATTAGCTATTCATATTTCATATTGCCTTTTATTGAATGTTAAATTTGGCTTTATTATTTTATTTAATCATTATTTTTCCTTTTTTTTTTTAAAAACTCATCAACTTGTGTTTTTTTTTCCTATTTTTATTTAAACTAAGTCTTTATGGTTTAATAGGTAATTCAAGGGATTTCTTTAATTATGCTTTTTTAACTAAAAAAAATAAAAGATTTAAAAGAGCTTTATTTCTTAAAATAAGCAATATGAGCTTTTATTTTTTAATTTAAACCCCGTATTTATACTTAAGCTTTATATATTATGAAAAATAATATTTGTAATTACATGTATTTTATTTCAAAATTAGGAGGTGTAAATATATCTAAGATACATTTTTCTCTGTTTTTAGCATTAACATTAATTTTTTCAGTTAATGCAGTTTCAGCTAATGAAATAAATTACACGAATGTTGGCAGTGATGCTACATCAGATGATTCTAAAACAAGTACGAGTATAGAAAATAATATTGAGTCACAAAATACAAAAGATAATGCTGTAGCAAATACAAATCCAACAAATACTGCTAATGATGAACTTAACAAAGAAACTAATACCGTAAATCGTAAAACAACTGTTAGTGTTAAAAGTTCATCAGTAGTTAATGGGAGACAATTAGCAGTTTATTTGAAAAATGCTTCTGGAAAAGGAATTTCCGGTCAAAAAATTTCAATAAATTTTGCTAATAAAAAATTTATAAAACAGACAAATGCAAATGGAATTGCATATCTAAAAATAAATACTAAAGTAGGAAATTATCCTGTAAAAATCAATTATGGTGGAAATAAAGATTACTTATCTTCCAGTAAATCTTTCTATGTAAAAGTTTACAAAGAAAAAACAAAAATAACAGCGAGCACTTCTATAATTAATAGTAAAAGTTTACCTATTTATTTAAAAAACAGTGCTGGAAAAGGCATATCAGGACGAAAAATTTCAATATACTTTAATAATAAAAAATTTACAAGAACAACTAATGCAAATGGAATTGCATATCTAAAAATAAACACTAAAGCAAAAACATATTCTGTAAAAATTAAATATGCTGGTTCAACATCATATTTAGCAAGCAGTAAATCTTTTAAATTGAAAGTTTATAAAGAAAAAACAAAAATTAGCGTATTAAGCAAATCCGTAATTAGAGGAAAGTATATGAATATTTTCCTTAAAAATAGTAAAGGAAATCCTATTGCCTCTAAATTATTAATCATCAAATTTAATAAAAATTATTTCTATAAATATACTAATAAAAATGGAATTGCATATCTAAAAATAATTTCTAAACCAGGTACTTATTCAGTAAATATTAAATATAAAGGTTCTACAGCATATTTAGCAAATAGTATTTCATTTAAAGCAAAGTCTTATTTAGATAAGACTAAAATTGTTGTAAATAATTCTAATGTTGTTAAAGGAAATTATTTAAATGCTTATTTGAAGAATTCTGATAATAAACCTATTTCAAACCAAAAAGTAGTAATTAATTTTAATAATACTCAAGTTTCAAAAACCACAGATTCTAATGGTAAAGTATCATTAAAAATTAATGCACAGCCTAATACTTATAATACTACTATTAAATTTTTAGGTTCTACAAGTTATTCATCAAGCAGTAATTCATTAAATGTAACTGTTATTGAGGATAATGACTCTATTCAAGGTTTAGGATCTGGAATACCTATTACTAAGAAAACAATAGTTCTTAATTCAGATAATATTTATAACACTGCTACTGATAAAAAATTATTAAATGACATAGCCACTATTCTTAGATCTGAAGGGTATGGGGTTATAATTTCAAATATTGGTCCTAATACTCATAATACTGACGTTATGGGAAAATATTCTAATGTTTGCCTATTTTCTATTTTTGGTGGTGTAGATAGTGGTATGATTGTTGATATGGCTTCGAATTGGTATCAATATTATTTAGATAAATATGATAATCAAATAGTATTAGGATTCACAAGAACTTTAAGAGACTTGGCCACTGAAACATGGATTGAAAGAGCACATGATGATAATTATAGTCCAGAAAGTTTCACAGGATTAGCAAATCCTGGAGCATATTTAAATAATGCTGGTATGGATTATGTTTATGGGGATACTGCGGCCGAAATCGCTGAAAATTTCCTTAAATATGCAATAAATGGTTTAAGTATTGGTATAAATTAAAATATTTTATTTTATAAGATATTTTATTTTTTTATTAATTTTTGATTTTATATATTCTGTAATAATCTATTTTTACAATTTTAGATTTTAGTTATTACACTTTTTTTTTTAACTGTTGTTATAAATTAGTAATATGTTATATGACAAATAATTTAATAAATAACAATATAATATTATTGTATGTTATTTGAGTAATTGTGTAAGACATATTTAGAACTTATAAATTATCTCATATTCGAAAATAAGTTAATATAAATTCCATATATTGATTTTTAATTATTTTCATAATTATTGAGGTGAACTTAATTGCATCCTAGACCAAGTCCAATTGCAGCTTCTCTTTACACATTGAGAGATTTTAATGTAGATGTGGTTATATTACATGGGCCGCATGGTTGTTGTTTTAGAACGGGACGTCTACTTGAAAGTGATGGTGTGAGGGTATTAACAACTGCAATGTCTGAAAATGATTTTATTTTTGGTGCAAGTCAAAAGTTAGAAGAAACTCTTAAAAAAGCAGATGAATTATTTTCCCCAAAATTAGTTGGTATTGTTGGAACTTGTGCAAGTATGATTATTGGTGAAGATTTAAAAGAAGCAATTATCAGGGCCAATATTCCTGCAACTGTTTTACCAGTAGAATCTCATGGGGGATTTGGAGATGGGGATAATACTGAAGGAGCAATCATGGTTTTAGAGGCGGCTGTTAAAAAGGGATTAATTTCTCAAGAGGAATCTATAAGACAAATAAACATGCTTCAATTAGCAACTAAAATAGAAAAAACTCGCGGTATGGCACAAGGTGAGTATATTCCTCCATCATTTGGTGATGATAAAGTTGTAGTTGCTAATAAATTGATTAATGCTTTAAAAGATGGAAAAAATGTTGCAATGGTTATTAATACTAAAAAAGAAACAACTTATCTTTTTGCAGATATTATTAATTTGCCTTATAATGACATCAATCCTAATAATAAACCAGTAATCATTGCAAATTTAGATGATAATATTGGTTTACCTAGAATAAAAAATCATGCAACTAATATTACAAATGAATTAAAAGAAAATGGAATTGAAATTAATTATATAACTGGAGGATTGGATGAATATCCTGCAAGTGCTAAAAAAGCAACTGAAATCATTAAAGAATTAGAAATAGAATTTGTTGTAGTTGTGGGTGTTCCTCATGCATTAACAATAGAAGAATTAGATATTGATTCAGTAGCAGTAACTGATGGTCCTCGTATTGTTGAACCTCTTAGAAAATTAGGGTATACATATGTAATTGCAGAATTAGATGCGCATTCTAAAACTTTAGGGACATATAAGATTGTTGATTCTGATTTTGGTAATATTATTCGTGAAGAAATTTCTAAAAAATAATATATTTAATTAATTAAATTGATTGTAAAGATAATACTTGGTGATGATATGAGTAAAACTGTAGGAATGATTTTATGTGGGGGTTTTGGTAAAAGATTGAGGCCCATTACAGAAAAAATTCCTAAACCTTTGGTTGAAATGAAAGATGGTTACACTATATTGGATAAACAACTATTTGACTTTAAAAATGCAGGTATTGATGAAGTTTATTTACTCACTGGTTTTTTATCAGAAAAAATAAAAGAAAGATATGGTGAGGAGTATAAAGGAGTTAAAGTTAATTATGTTATTGAAGATGAACCATTAGGAACTCTTAATGCTATTCGATTAGGAATGGAAGCAATAGGTCCTAATAAACAATGTATAATTCGTAATGGGGATGTTGTTGCAGATATAAGTTTAAAAAAGATGGTAGAATTGGGTGAATCTTCTGATTATCAGGTGTCAATTTTTGTAACTCAAATGCAGTCACCATATGGTATTGTTGAGATGAGTGGAGATCGTTTAGTTGCATTTAGAGAAAAACCAATGTTGGATTATTATATTAATGCAGGTATTTATTTTGTTAAAGGAAATTTAGATTTTGCTGAATTTGATATTGGAGATATTGAAAAAACATTATTTCCTGCTTTGGCTAAAGAAAATAAATTAAGCTATTATAAAGAAGATGGTTTATTTTGGATGGCAATTGATACTTCTAAAGAATTAGAAACTATACGTAAAGAGTATGCTAATAGAGAAGATAAACCTTGGGGATATGAAAAGATTTTAATTAGTACTGATAAGTATCTTACTAAAGAGTTGTTTATTCGTGAAGATTATCAAACTTCATTCCATTATCATGAGAAAAAAGATGAGACTATGTTTATAGTTTCAGGATCTGGTTATATAGAGTTTGAAGATTATAAAAATTATTTCAGTAAAAATGATACTATACGTATAGAACCTGGTGTTCCTCATGCAATTGTTGCTATGGAAAACACTATTTTACATGAAGTATCTACTCCTCATTTGGATGACACTATTCGAATTAAGGATTTTTATACTAGATAATTATTATTTTTTTTATTTAAGGAATTTTTATGATATGTATTATTGATTATGGTAGTGGAAATTTACGAAGTATTTATAATGGATTTCGTAAAGTTGGTCAAAATCCTATTGTTACCGATGATATTTCTAAGATTAAAAATGCTGATGCATTAGTACTGCCGGGTGTTGGTGCATTTGGAAGTGCTATGAATAATTTGACTAATTATAAATCAGTTATTTTGGATTATATTGATGATGATAAGCCATTTTTAGGTATTTGTTTGGGATTACAAGTTCTTTTATCTAAAAGTGATGAAAGTCCAAATTGTGGAGGTTTGGATATTTTTTCAGGTAATGTTTTTCGTTTTCCTCGTGGCCTTAAAATTCCGCATATGGGATGGAATCAATTAAAGATATCTTCTAATTGTTCTATTTTAGAAGGTATTAATGATGAATATTTTTATTTTGTACATTCGTATTATGCTAGTCTTGATGATGAAAGTGTTGTTATTGCAACTACAGATTATGGTTTGGATGTTCCTGCTATTTTGAATAAGGGTAATGTTTTTGCTACTCAGTTTCATCCAGAAAAAAGTGGTACTGGTGGGTTGAAAATATTGAGTAATTTTGTTGATTTGTTAGATTGACTCACACCAAAAGTATTACAAAAAAATTATATAGTATTACTAACATATTTATATTAAAAAGTCATGATGAAATTTTTATTAAATAATTCCAAATAAAAAATAAAATCTATTAATTAAGTAATAATTAATTTTTATATAATCTAATTAAATATTTAATAATAATAGTAACTCATTGATTTTTTTTATTGATATAATCAAATCCAATAAGTGATTATATGAATAATAATGGATCATTAATATCAATTGACGCAATATCTGCATTAATAATACTATTTATATTCGTATCATCTGTAACTAATATAATAACTTATTCAAAAAACAATTACATGTTAGAAATGGAATCTATGCATGATGTACAAGAATTAATGGATTTATTAACAACACAAGAACTAATAGAAAACCAAACAATACTTGAACAATTAAGCCAAAATTTAAACCACAATAATTCTTATTATAACACTAAAACAAAAGAAATAATAGAAAATTTTATGAAAATTAATGCTCCAGAATTAAGCTATGAATTTCGTGAAATAAACATTATAAACAAAACAATTGCATCTAAAGGAGAAAAATATAGAGCAAAAAATGTCAATTCAGCAATAAGACACTACGGGAATTATACTTTTCAATTGTCTTGTTGGAAAATATGAATTAACTAATATTCTTTAAAAATTCTTGTTTTGAATATAACTTTATAGTATTCTTATTGAATTTAACTTAAATCAATTCAATTGTTTAAAAAAATAGTTTTTGATTAGTTAAAATCACAGTATATAGTCATCGACACTGAAAATTATAAAAATTTTTCGATCCAATTTTTCCAATAACTTGACTTATCTACTACTTTTTTAAACTCTGT
>CADBMS010000031.1 GCA_902795935.1 uncultured Methanobrevibacter sp. | reverse complement strand
TTCTATAACTTGCATTCTTGTTATTTTGTTTATAGTAGATTTCACTATCTTTTAAACTTCCTTTGATGTTGTATAATTTTTTAATTGTTGCTCCGATTTTTCTTTTAACTGTAATTTCACTATCACTAATTATTGCTCCTTGCATTTCTAAGTATTGCATATATCGTTGATATATTTCTTCTACTGGTGTAAATTCACTTGGAATTAATTCCTCGTTCTCATAAGTGTACAATCTTATGAATTTGGTTAAATAATCAGTATCCAGGAGTATATCCATTGTTTGTTCTGTTGTTTGTCTAAGGATAAATTCGCTGTTGTTCTCTTGCATATTTCTAAATGCTTGAATACTTGCAGTTATTAACCAGGATAAACCATCTACATCGGCTTTAATTTTTGCTTCTGTTTCATTATCTATCAAATAATTATTAGGATGTTTATTTAATTCTTTTTCAGTTACAAAGAAATTAGGTAGTTTTAGGAAATCGAACCTATAAAATAATGCAACTTCATCTAATTTCAAATTAATTAACACATTTGCAAAAATAAAGAACATTGGGAAATTATCCAGGATAACATTACTTGTAGAATACATTGCTCTCTCTTCTACTCTTGCTTCTGGGCTTGTTATTCTTTTTATTTTTGGTTTTAAGTTTTTGAAGTCATCTTTGTCGATTTCATCAAGTAATAATACTTTTCTATTGTCGAATGATTGTAATCCAAATGTTTGTTCAAAGGTTTGTGGAGTTAATGAATATGCTCCTTTGTTAAAAACTAATTCCATTAAGAGTTTTAAAATACCTTTTCCATTATTTCCTGTACCATAATACAAAGTAATTACTTTATATTTATTTACTCCTAAAATACAACTTCCTAACCTTTGCAAGTAATCGTGGAACATTTTTAAATCGTTTGGATTGTCTTTTGGTATCAAGATTTGTCTTAATGTTTTTTCAACAAAAGTAATTTCATTTGGATTGGGATCAGTATCATACAAAGTCAAATAGTCAAAATCATTATCATAATTTAATAATTGTACTTTGTGGTTTTTGTCTTCATATCCAATTAATGCAGGAGCAAGATAATCTCTACGATTATAATTACAAATCGGATAATTTAATTCTTGCATATAATCCATATCATACAACATATTCTTGAAAACTAATATATTGTTGTGTATAGTATTGTTTGTTTCTAAGGAATTGTAAATGTTGTTGTAATCTGTTTTTAATAGTTTAACTCCTAATTTGCTTATGATTAGATTTTTTAAATTTTCAACTGTTAATGATTCAAAATAATTCAAATCTTCGTTGAAGTAGTAAATATGTTCTTTACCATTCCTATAAACTCCTTTTATATTAAACTCTTCTGTAATATAATCAATTGCTTCTATCTGATTGGATTTTTCTCTTCCTTTACCATATCTGAGATTTATTAAAGGATTGCCGAATCCATCGTTAATAATTGTATTGAAAAGTTTAATAAATTTAGTGTCAGTGATTAATGGAGTTAAATTATCGTTTTTGTTGTATCCCATAACTGCCTTATACTCATTGAATAATACTACTGCTTCTTGGAGAGCATTTTCAATTTTACCTATCGCTTCTTGTCGTTGATATGAAAATTCCTTTTTATCCAATGGCTTTTGCTCTGTATTCTCATAATAATTGAATTGGTCTACTGGATTTAATGCAAAATCTTTTATTCTATCATTCTTGATTGATTTTGGAGATACATACTTATAACTCTCATATTTGTAAGATAAATCTTGAATTAATGTTCCAACAACATCGATTTTTGCATCTATAAAAACTTCATTTGGTACACTTTTGAAAATCTTTTCTAATACTTCATAAATTTGTTTTACTTCCTCCATACTTTCTTCCCATTCCTTTTCCATATAAACGGGGTCTTTATCGGATTTAATTGGAGTAAACCATGCAGTATTATTTGTTTCCTGGATTAATATATAACCTTTTGTTCTTACATATCCCAAATACAAATTACAGATATTATAACTAAATCCATAATCCAGTAAATCGTATCCATCAGATAAGTTTAATTTAATCATTTTCCTTATCTCCTTTTTGATTTTAATCAAAGGAGTATTAAAATCAGTGCAAAAACAATACTGTTATATAGTTAAAATTATAAAAATAGTATTGTTAATTGGGAGTAGAAACCATCAAATCCGTATTGCAGTTTTTACTCCCTTGCTACTGATTTATAATACTCTTTTTTCCTTATTGTGTTTCACTTCCTGGAATCCTTTTGTAGAATTCACATAATCTTAATGTACCATCAGCTTCGGTTAAAACATAATTAAATGTCTTTGTTTGGATGTATACAGTTCTATTCATTGCCTGGTATTGAATGCTTTCAATATCTTTGAAAATGTCTTTTTCTAATGGTTTATTCCCATCTGTTTTAAGTACTATTGAAACATTAATCATTGTATTGAAAAATTCAGAAATAGTGTCATAGAGATAATTGTCGGAGTCATATAGATAACAGTTATCAATATTCATTCAGCATCCCCACCATCGTATCCAATTAAATATTCAACGGCAATATCTTCAAATGGTCTTGACTCCAATTCTTTGAAAAATAGATTCAATCCAATTTCAAGTACACTACCAGGAGTTAATCGTGTAGTTATTAATGTATTCTCATTTACAAAGTCTGATACCTTATTATATGTTTCTGCATTGATTAATGCAGAGAATCTCTTCTTGTCTTTACTTTTTGACATAATTTATCACTTCATTTAATTTTAAGTGATAAGTAAAAAATAGTTAAAAAATCATTTGTTGAGAGTAATTTTGTGGGATTCTAATCAATAATGTATAAATAGTGGAATTTACATAAAAGTAAACTAACTAAACATTATATGGGAATGCTCCACAAATGTTTGGCTCTCCGTTGTTTTTGGATTGTTGGATGTGAATGCATTATAATATACTGGTAATATATTATTTTGCTTCCATTAATCTGAAAACAACTTTAAACTGTTTCTTAACACTTTTACCCATCGATATGTTATTTTGGAATAACACACCAGTACAATTCAACTTGCACTTAATCATATATTAGGATTTTATAATATATAAAATATAACAAAAAGTCTTATTGTAATTTTCCAAATTAGTCATTTTCTGAATGAATTTATCATAAATAATAATGCAGGTTCTTTAATTTTTGTGGAATATCTATTTTTCATTTTCATTTCCACGTAGTTTTTTTGCATCCGTAGTTACAACTTCTGGATCAGTAGCCACAATTGTTAATTCCTGGTCAAAATCCATAATCAATTTTTTATGTTTATGAAACAATCCCATTTCAAATATGTTTAATCCCATTAATTCCAAATTATTCTTATGTGCCTTACCTAAAAGTGAATTATATTTAATCTCTAATTGTTCTATTTGCTTATCCTTTTTCTTTAATTCTTTTTGGTAGTGTTCATCTATTGGAGTTAATGCATCTTTAACCACTTGTTGCAGATTAATCTTCTGATTCCTTAAATCTTCAAATTGTTTTTTTAGATTGTTACTAACTTCTGATGCAATATTAATTTGTTCATATGCAATCTTCAATTCACTGTCCTTGTCAGTAATCTGTTGTTGTAAATCTAAAATATCTTGCTTGATAGAATCATATTGTTCTTTTGGGATTAATACTACATCTTCACCAGGAGTAAAACCATCACTTTTTGCCAAGTCAATTCTTTGTCTTTTGGTTTTTGAGCCGTACTCTTTAACTTGTTTAATTATCATAATTCGGAACACCATCAAAAAATTTTTTATTGCAGTTATTGATTAATACTTTTGAGATTCCCATATTATATTTTTTGTAGTACCATTGCACCAGTGATATTTCAATTTTCAAAAACTCCTAAAAATGCTCCTTTTCTTGATTTGTCATTTTT
>CADBMS010000030.1 GCA_902795935.1 uncultured Methanobrevibacter sp. | reverse complement strand
ATAACAACTCACAAATAAACAAAATGGATCATATGCCATCATGACAATTTTAGACAGAGCCACATGGCAAACTATTTATTCGATACGATAGAATTTATGGAAGAATTATTTGAAAAAGAATTTTATAGAATTGTAAACAGAAAATCATTTTATAAAAATTGGATTAAAAAATTCATCATAAATAACTAAAAAATTTTTTGTCCAAGACTATAATATTGAATAGTAGGTTATGTTTAAATTCTGTCAAATAAATGTACTTTGACTATACTTCCTTCAGTAATCATTTCAACATTTTTAGGTATTGTTATGTATCCATTTGCTTGAGATAATCCTACAATTGCTCCTGAATCTTTGAATATTGGATAAACTTTACCATTTTCTATTTTAACCATTGCATAGTGTTGTCTACCTTTTGATGAGTAAAATCTTTTTTCTAAAGGGTATTCAACTGTACGTGTATTTATGTTATTGTTTTTTAAATTAGAAAATTCACAAAGTAGGGGTGATAGAAATATTTCAAATATCATTAATGCAGCTACAGGGTTTCCTGGCAGGCCAACAATCATTTTATCATTAATGTGTCCAACAATAGTTGGTTTTCCTGGTTTAACAGATATTCCATGAACCAATACTTCACCCAAATCTTCTATAATGTCTTTTAATACATCTCCAGTGCCTGCTGATGTGCTTCCTGATGTTAATATGATGTCTGATGTTTTTATTGCTTTATTTATAATTTCTTTCATGTTTTCATAATTATCAGGTACAACCCCTAACCATATTGCTTCAGCACCACATGATTTAGTTGCACTTTGTAGTGCATAAGAGTTTATATCAAATATTTCGCCCGGTTTTAGTTTAGAGCCAATTTCTACTAATTCTCGACCTGTAGATATTATAGATACTTTTAATTTTTTACGAACAGGAATTTTATTTAAACCTAGCGCACTTAATGCTCCAATTTTGTCTGAACTAAGTAATGTACCTTTTTTTATTAGAATTTCACCTTCTTTAATATCACTACCTTTTCGTACAATATCTTGTCCAGGAGGGCACGGTTTATATATGTGCACTTCGTTGTCTTGTGTTTTTGTATATTCTACCATAACAATACTATCAGCTCCCTGTGGTATAGGAGCACCAGTATTAATCAATGAGCAAAATCCAGATTTAACTTCTTTTTTAGGATTATAACCTGCATCAATATGTTCTAATAATTTTAAAACAACAGGGTTTTCTTCACTAGCATTAAATGTATCTTCAGATTTAACTGCAAAACCATCTTTTGTTGTTCTGTCAAATGGAGGTACGTCCATATTGGCAAATATGTCTTCATTTAGTACTCTGTGATGTGCATCCATTAATTCAACATATTCTGTTTCATATTCAGTGCAGAATTTATTGAATAACTTTTTTAATATATTTTCAAATTCAGGAACTTCAAGTATCCTTAAAAATTCATTAACCATAATATCATTAACCTTATGTAAATAATTTAGAGATAATATTCATATTAATGTAATCGATATTCATAAAATATCATATCATTTATAAGTAATTTAGAATTACAATTATATATATATCAGTGATAATACATATTATATTATTGCTATATTTTTATGCTAAAGAAAAAATTTTCATATTTCTTTTATTAATCATATAATAAAAAATTTTTTATTATAATCAAATAAAATAATAATGAATATTTAATCAAAATAAAGGAAATTAATAATGGAGGAGAGTATTTGAGTAAAGGAGGATATGAACCACAAGAAATACGTAGAGTAAGAACTCCACGTAAAGGAGAAATACCTGCAGTAGTAGAACAAATATTAGGTCATGGAAAATTAAAGATAAGATGTACTGATGGAAATATAAGATTAGGAAGAATCCCTGGTAAAATGAAAAAAAGAATTTGGATTAGAGAAGGTGATGTTGTCTTAGTAAAACCATGGGATTTCCAAAGTGATGAAAAAGCAGATGTTGTATGGAGATATACGCGTACAGAAGCTAATTGGCTTGAAAAAAGAGGATATTTAAACCTCTAACTGTTAAAAAACTTTTATAATATGCTTAATATATTTTTTTCATTAAAAAATTTTTTTATAACTAATTTTTCTTATATCAATATTTAATAAATATATAAAGTTGATTTAAGTGAATTCTAAAAAAGTTTCTAAAGCAGATGATAATCTGCAAAAAATGCATAATAAAAAACGAATAAAAAGCACTGAAGATCGTAGAGTAAGTAGCGAAGTTTTTGATAAACAAACATTAGAAACGTTATATAAATTAGCTAAAAGTAACTACTTAGATTTATTACATGGTGCAATAAGTACTGGTAAAGAAGCAAATGTTTTTAGAGGAATAACTAACCATAATGATTTTGTTGCAGTGAAAATATATCGCATATCTACTTCTGATTTTAAAAAAATGCAATATTATATTCAAGGTGATCCTAGATTTAATATTAAAACCAATAATAAAAGACAAATAGTTCATGCATGGGTTAATAAAGAATTTAGAAACTTAAATAGATTAATTGAAGTTGGAATTAAAGTTCCTAATCCCCTAATTGCTAAAAATAATATTTTATTAATGGAATTTATTGGTGATTCTGATGGTAATCCAGCATTACCCTTAAAAACTAATCCTCCAAAGAATCCTAAAGGAATGTTGGATAAAATAATTGAAATAATGAAGGCTATGTATCAAGAGGCAAATTTAGTTCATGGTGATTTATCTTTTTATAATATTTTAAATCATAATGAATATCCTGTTGTAATTGATGTATCTCAATCAGTAGTGGTGGATAATCCAATATCTACTGAGTTATTGGAGAGAGATATTCAAAATATATTAAAAAATTTCCAAAAATATGGTATTAAAAAGGATTATTCTAAAGTTAAAGAATATATAATGAGTGATTAAATATAATAAAATAATGCTATCTAATTTATAAATTGTAATTATGTATCTTAATAAAAATTGAGGTGAAAATCATGACCTCCGCAGATTATCTTAAAATACCAAAAGATCGTGTTGGAGTTTTAATCGGAAAAAATGGGGAAACTAAGGAATTAATAGAAAGGTTAACACAATTAACTTTAGAAATTGATAGTGAAGCAGGTTCGATAGTTATAAATTCAACTGCAGAATTAGAAGACCCTTTACTTCCGTGGAAAACTAAGAATTTGATAACTGCTATTGGGAGGGGTTTTAATCCCAAAATAGCAATAAAGTTATTAGATGATGATACTGTGTTAGAAGTAATAAAACTCACTGAATATGTGGGTAAATCTAAAAAAGCACTATCTCGCTATAAAGGAAGAATTATTGGTCGTGAAGGAATTACTAGGCAAATAATATTAGAAATGGCTTCTGTAGATATGTCTGTTTATGGCAAAACTGTTTCTTTAATTGGTGATTTTGAAAACATACTAATTGCTAAAGAAGCAATTGAAATGATACTTAATGGTGCTAGACATAAATCTGTTTATGCCTTTTTGGAACGTAAAAAACAGGACTTGAAGATGAATCAATTCCAGGAAACCATTACATTAAAATAAGTACTTTTTTTATTTTAATTTTATCTAGCATATATTAACTTATTTTTTATTTTTATAGATATTTGTGTTGATACATATATATGTATTAGCAACCGAATACTATATATTGCATATTTAATATAGTATATTTATTAATTATTTAGTTTATTATGTTGTATTACATATACATGACATTAATTTATTAATGAAAATTATGATGTTGAGTATAAATACTTATCATATGCTTTAAGATTAGATTTATTAATAAAATATTAAAAATTATCATCAAGTTTTCACAATAAAAAGATTTCAAAATTTAAATTTTTATAAAAAAAATTGTTCTAACATGTTTTAAGCAAAGTATAAACCTTAATAACTAAAATTTATAATTCAAAAAAATTAAAACAATTAAATGGAGGGTAATTTTGGAAAGACAAGCAGGAGAACTCTTTGATGAGTTTCAAGAATTAACACCATCTGAATTTTTTAGAAAAAACAAACAAATGTTAGGATTTTCAGGAAAAATAAGGTCATTAACAATTGTTTTTCATGAATTAATAACAAATAGTTTTGATGCTGCAGAAGAAGCAGGAATACTT
>CADBMS010000029.1 GCA_902795935.1 uncultured Methanobrevibacter sp. | reverse complement strand
TTAGATACTAGTACTCCTTTTGCAGTTATATTAATTTTATTATGTTTATCAATCTTTATTTTTTTTAGTTTATTTCTTAGGGGGTGGAGAGATTATGCTAAAGATTAATAATGTATCCTGTGATTGGGGTGAATTTAAAATAAAAAATATTGATTTAGAAATTGAAAATGGAGAATATTTTGTTATTTTAGGCCCTAGTGGTGCAGGTAAAACAATGATTTTAGAACTCTTAGCTGGTTTATGGCACCCTGATGAAGGTAAAATATTTATGGATGATGTTGATATTACTAATGTTTCACCAGAACATAGGGGCGTTGGTTTTGTTTATCAGGACTATATGTTGTTTCCTCATAAATCTGTTTTTAAAAATATTTCTTTTGGTTTAGAAATGCGTAAAATGGATAAAAAAGAAATTAAAGTTAAAGTAGAAGAAATTATGGATAAATTTAATATTAGTCATTTAAGTGATAGGTTTCCTTATAATTTAAGTGGTGGGGAACAGCAGCGTGTTGCTATTGCACGTGCATTAATTATTAATCCTAATATTTTACTTATGGATGAACCTTTAAGTGCTTTAGATCAAAGTACTCGTGAAGATTTTATTCGTGAATTAAAACAGATACATAGATCTACAGATATTACAATTATCCAAGTTACACATAATTTAGATGAAGCATTGATGCTTGCAGATAGAGTTGCAGTTATTCATGATGGTCAAGTTGAACAAGTAGGTAATGCTTCTGAGATTTTTAGATGTCCTGCTAATAAGTTTGTTGCTGATTTTGTAGGTATTGAAAATGTATTATATGGAAATTCAGAAGTAATTAATGGCATTTCTCATGTTAATACTGGTAAAATTACTATTATTTCATCATATAATATTGAAGGTAAAGTTAATATTGCAATTAGGCCTGAAGACATACTTATTTCTAATGAAAAAGTTAATACTAGTGCTAGAAATGTTTTTAATGGACGAATTGATGAAGTAATTGAGAAAGGAAGTATTTTAAAATTAAGTATTGATATTGGTGAAAAAATTATGGTATTAATTACACACCAAGCATTTTCAGAATTAGAACTAAAATTAGGAAACAATGTTTGGGTTTACTTTAAAGCATCAGCAGTACATTTGTTCTAACTGACATTATGAAAATAAAAGTTTAAAATAAAATTATAATTTAAGAAAAATCAATATCTGCTTCATCTACAACTAATAAAATTTCATCATCTTCAGTTATATGTCTAACCTCGATTAAATCATCTTTTATTTCATCAAGGTCTAGTTCAACTGTTTGATTAAGTAATTTTCCATTAAGTTGAAGATTAACTAATAATGCATCATCAGAAATTTCATCACCCATTTCAATACCTAAAACTATTCCTGGTGCAAAAATACGATTATAAGAAATTTCGAGAATGTCCCTAACCTTAACATTTTCACGAACATAATCTAAAATTTCATCAACACTTAAAACTAACTCTTTTACCATAGAAATCACATTGAATATTTATATTATTAATGTTATGGTAATACTATTAAAAAAGATTGTTATTTAAGCTTAAGAATAAAAATTTAAGTATGAGATTATTTTGTTTAAAATATACTCTTGGACAAAAATTTTTTTAATTAACTAATGTGAATTTATTAACATAATAATTCTATATAACTCTTTAATTTAGCTTTAATTTCATAAAGGTTAGAAATTTGAATTTATTTGTTAACATAAACAAATTTACTCATAAAATAATTATTTTTATGTTGCTTGAATTTTCTTGTTGTTTAACTCTGTAGTTTGGTCTTATTTTTATTGTTTGTTGGGTTTTTTGTTTTTTCTTTTTTAAAATACGTTTGTTAATTTTTTTATTTTTGTTTAAAGAGTCTGTTTATCGTTAAATTTATATAATTTGAGTTATATATATTTATTTGGTGAAAAAGATGCAACAATGATTAAATTTAGATAATCAGACTCAAATTATATTTTATTGAAAGAAATATTTAAGATTATCGATTCTAGAAAATCATCACAAAATAATTGCCTCAAACGGG
>CADBMS010000028.1 GCA_902795935.1 uncultured Methanobrevibacter sp. | reverse complement strand
TAGGTTCATTAAGATTTATTTCCATCAAATTTTCATCAACTTTTCCACGACCAAAAAAACGCATAAAATAATCCCCTTATCAAATATAAATACTAATTAAAACATTATTTATTATGCTATATATAATAAAATATATTATTAAATTGATATCAGGATTTGATTTATTATATGGAACTCATTGATAATAATGAAAAAAAGAAAATTCTAAAATTTTTAAAAAATATAGGTGTAGATACAAGATTTGTAAGTGTATTAGATTCTTGTTTACTAATCAATAATTTAAGATTTTCTAAATTCTCTAAAACAAAAGAAAATCTATTTAAAAAATCATTTCCAGGATTTGAAGTTATAAGATCTAAACTTTTTCAAAAAATATGTACGCGTTCATCAAGAACTTTAAGTAATATTATAAATCCTCGTGAAAAAATTTTATTAAAAAAAGAAAATACTCTGCTTAATGAGTTTATGTTTATTATTTTAGAACCATATACTAGAAAATATGGCATTCAATTAGTTTTTTATGATTTTGAATTAAATAACTTAAATGTGCCTTTTAATTATGATAGTATTGCATTACCATTAACTTTGGATGATGAAGTTGAAAATATATTAAATTGTATTTTCAAAGGTAAACAAATAAGTCTTAAAAATTCTAAAATACATGATAAAAAATTAATTTATCCATTAATTAATGTTCCATTAGAATGGATTTATCTTTATTTAGATAGAACAGATTTGATTTATTTAAATAATAAAAATACAATAAGTCATGAGTTTTTGATATATCTTGAAAAAGTTGTTCCTCAAGTTAGAGAAAATATTTTAAAATCTTCACAGTATCTTTGTGAATAATTGATATCCTTTTAATTAATCTTAAATTCTTTAAATGGTTTTATACATTGTATTTCCATATTATAATGGAACATTTTTTTTCTAGTTTCTGCAAGATTTAAACATTCTGGAGGAACTACTAATATAAATCTACGTTTATCAGAGCTAAATCTTTTTATTTTTAAATGATCTTTAAGAAGTAATGCACCACAAATTTCAACTTCAATTATTATTTCTTGATTATTTTTTTCTGCAATAATGTCTGGTTTGAAACCATTAACTTCACGAGGTAACTTGTTTTGGTTTTCACTATGATCTGCACTTATTTTATAACCATCTTTTTTTAAAGAATCAATTATATTATTAATGTATTTATTGTGTACTTTCATAAGTCTTCGTGAAAAGTCTGTATTATGCATTTTAATAACCTTTAAATCATATTTATATCAGTAATTTAATCAATATTATTATCTTTAAACTTATAATCTTACTAAGTATATTAAGTAACTAATATAAATATATTATCTTTTATTCTGAATAATTAATAAAAATAATATTTTTTTTAAAAAAAAGTAATCATTATTTAATATTTTTAAAAAATAATAAACAATATATTAATATTAAAATTAAAATTCAAAAAGAGATGTTTGTTTACTCTTCTTTTTCTTTTCACTATTTTTATTTTCAACTTTCCTTTTTTTCTTCTTTGAATTATTTTTAGTTTTCTGAAGATTACTAACATTTTCAATATCATCTATATCAGATATTTTAGAAACAACATTCACAGAATTTAAAGAAGAACTTTCCAATGATGATGAATTATTATTTTCTACTTTTTTGACCATTTCTTCCTTAATTATTTTTTTAGGAATCTTTTTTTTACGGAAAAGTTTAATCTCATCATCATCCAAATCCAAAAAACTAGAAATTTTATAAGCTATCCTATCATTAGAAAACATTATCTCCATATATGGAAATTCGTTGATAGCTTCACTATTAGAAATATGTAATTTTTCACTCATCTTTTTAGCAACACTAATTCTTAATTCCTTTTTTTTTCGAGTTCGACCCATTAACGAAAACGAACCAGGACCAGTATATTTAGAAAATTTACGATAAGTATCTTTTTTTGATAATGCCACACCTAATCCCATAAATTCAGATGAGTATCTCCAGTAAGAATAATTCCTACTAGATCTTGCTCTTCCAAAATTTAAATCAGCTAAAGAAATCATATCATATGCTTTTTTTATTTCTTCAGAATCTTCATATTCTCTAGGAACATTTTCAGCAATAAATTCTAAAACATATGTGGGATCTTCTTCTAAAATCATTGCTTTTTTAATTTTATCAATAGATTTACTCTTCAAAACTGTTCGAACAGAATCAAATATTGTTGAACGCGAATCTTTAAGACCTATAATCTTAATATCTTCCATAGTAAGATAATCTTTAGTTTGTGCCATTACTTGCAAATCATTAATTGCAGACCTAAGATCTCCATTTGATTGTTTAGACAATTCTTTAATGACATCTTCATCAAATTCAATACCTTCTTGTCGACATATTCTCTTTAAAAATGCACCAATAGAATTACTACGTAATTTAGGTATTTTAATTGTTTTTGTTTTAGTTTTTATAGTTGTTAAACGCTTACTATAAAAATCATTAGCAGCTAAAATCAAAGGATGTTTACCTTCAGTTATAATTTTATTTATAGCTCTAGTTCCACCATGGTCTTTAGTTCCATGAATACCATCAACTTCATCCAATATTATAATTTTCAATTCTTCTGATGATTCAGACTCAAATAATGACTTAGTAGATGATGCTTCGCCTACAGTATTTTTAATTACAGCATATGATCTTTTATCACTTGCATTTAACTCTATAGAGTCAGAAAACTGTTTTGCAATAAGATGGGCCATTGTAGTTTTTCCAGTTCCAGGAGGTCCAACAAGTAAAATTGGTTTTTGAGGTATACCATTTTTCCAATTGGAAATCCAATCTTCAATTTCTTTTTTAGCTTTAGTATTACCTAAAACTTCTTTGAAAGTTTTTGGTCTATATTTTTCAACCCATAACATTTGATTGTTCCTCAAAGAAATATTTAATTTTTAGCTAAGAATTTGGTTAATAATGCTTCAAGTTGTATTCTTGGATTAGCTCCTTCACGTATTCTGAAGTCAGTTTCACTTATAGATTCAATTAGATAAATGTATGTCTCTTTTTTGATTTTTTCATCCATGGCCATTCTACTAACATTTTGATAAATTTGATTGACAATATCTTCTCCACTAGTACCTTGCATTATCATAATTTCTCTAAGAATATTTCTAGCTTCCATAAATTCTCCTGTTAATGCAACATTAATCATTTTATTAATATCTTGAGGTTTTGCTTTAGATACTATATTATGAATACTATCTTCGGTTATTTTTTCATCAACTGCAGATGAAGCTTGTAAAATATTTATTGCTTTACGAACATCCCCTTCTGCAAAATAAACTAATGAATCTATAGCAGGTTCATCATAGTCTAAATCTTCTTCTTTAGCAATGTACTTTAACCTCTCTATAACTTCATGTCCTTTAACAGGTGTAAATCTAAAAATAGCACATCTTGATTGGATTGGGTCAATAATTTTTGAAGAATAATTACATGACAATATAAATGATGATGTTTTTGTGTACATTTCCATTTCTCTTCTTAAAGCATGTTGCGCATCTTTTGTCATATTATCAACTTCATCTAAGAATATTATCCTAAATGGAGTTCCTACAGGTTTTAATCTACAGAAATTTTTTATATTGTTCCTTACAGTATCTATTCCTCTAGCATCAGATGCATTGAGTTCTAAGAAATTTTGTCTCCAATATTCTCCTAAAATAGATTTAGCTAATGCCAGTGCAGTTGTAGTTTTTCCAACACCAGCAGGTCCAGTAAACATTAAATTAGGCATACTTTTTTCATTTACATACTTTTTTAACCTATTAGTAATTTGGTCTTGGCCAATTATATCTTCTAACTTATTTGGCCTATATTTTTCAACCCAAGGTCCACTCATTATTAATCACCATTTTTTTTATAAAAATATTTAATTATTACTCATAAATCAATTTTTGTTTTTATTAATTAATTAGTCATAGTATTTTTATTAATCTTTCTTTTAGTAATTTATATGGTGCTTCTTTTTTAGTCCAAATTTTAAGTGATTCGATTCCTTGATAAATTAACATATCTAAACCAGAAATTGTTGTTGCATTTGCTTTTTTAGCTTCTTTTAAAATACTTGTTTCTATTGGATTATAAACTAAATGATTAACAATTAAGTTTTCATGCATCATATATGATTTAACTAAGGGTTCTGCATTAACATCAGGATACATTCCAACAGGTGTTGAATCAATTAAAATATCCGTTTCTGGAATTATATTATTTAAATTATCATAATTATTTACATATATATTACAATCAATATTTGATAAAATATTATTTTTTAGTTTTTCTGCTTTATTAAAGTCTCTATTAATAATATTTATAGATTCAACACCATCTAATATTAATTCATATGCAATAGCTCTTGCAGCACCACCTGCACCTAAAATACTTATTTTTTTATTTTTAACCAGTGTAACATTTTTTAATGCACGTAAAGCACCTTTACCATCAGTATTATATCCTTTTATAAGATTATCTTCAAAATAAATAGTATTAACTGCACCTATTAATTTTGCAGAATCTTCAATATAATCTAAATAATTTAATATATTTACTTTATGTGGAATTGTAACATTTAAACCAACAATTTTCATATTTTTAGCACCAATAATTGCTGATTTCAAATATTGGGGTTTGACATTAAATGGAACGTAAATATAATTTAAATTCAAATGTTTAAATGCAATATTATGCATATTTGGAGAGATGGTATGTTCAATAGGATGTCCAAATAGACCAACGATTTTAGTTTCACCATTTATCAATATTTCACATCCAACTAAAAAAATATATTAAACTTTTATATTCCTTAAATTTTAAATATAATTGGTATTAATATTATAATGCTTATATTATAAATTATTTTATAAATTAGTTGTATTTGATTTATTTAAACTTATTTTTATAAAAACTATAATAGAATTTTAATTAGACTGTCCATTGGAGGAATAAAAATAATGGAATTATCAAAACCAAGAGGGACTAGAGATTTCCTTTTTGAAGAAATGAAACAAAGAAAGCATGTTGAAAATATATTGAAAAATGTTTTTGAAAATTATGCTTATCAGGAAATAAAAACTCCTTTATTCGAAGATTTATCCCTTTTCACTAAAAAATCTGGGGAGCAAATAGTGGAACAATTATACAACTTTAAAGATAAAAGTGAAAGAGAATTAACATTACGCCCGGAAATAACGGCTCCAGTTGCACGTTTATATATGAATAATCTTCAAAAATCTGCAAAACCTATTAAAATGTATTATTATGGAAGTTGTTTTAGATATGAAAGACCTCAAAAAGGAAGATATCGTCAATTTTGGCAATTTGGTTGTGAATTAATTGGTGGAAAAGCCCCAGAATCTGAAGCAGAAGTACTTGCAATGGCTGCAGATTCATTAAATAACTTAAATTTAAATGGTTATGAAATTCATATTGGTCATTTAGGTATTGTTCGAGGTTTATTAAAAGAAGCTAATATTGATAAAGATAAACAAGAAAAAATCATGCTTTTAATTGATAAAGCAGAAATTGAAAATTTAAAACAATATCTTAAAGAAAATAATATTGATAACAAAATTACTAAAATTTTATTAAAGATTATAGAATTAAAAGGAGGCATCGATGTATTAGATGAAGTAACTAAAGAAGTTTCTGATAAAAAAATTGTTTTAGATGCCTTAAATGAATTTAAACTTTTAATTAATACATTAAATGATTTTGGAATTAATAAATTTGCAGAAAATACAGAATTTGTCATTAATTTAGGAATAGCTCGAGGATTAGATTATTATACTGGTATGGTTTTTGAGGTATATGTTCCAGAATTAGGAGCCCAAAAACAAATTTGTGGTGGTGGAACTTATAACTTAATTGAAAATTTTGGTGGAGAACAAGTTGAATCAACAGGATTTGCTTTTGGATTTGACAGATTAATTGGTGCTTTAAATTATCAAAATAAAGATTTCAATATTTCTGCTGCTGCCGATGTATTTGTAGTTCCCATTAATGAAAATACTCGTTCTAAATCGTTTAATATTGCACAAAAACTAAGAAGAAATGGCATATCTACTGAAGTAGATTTATCCAATAGAAAATTCAAAAAAATTCTAAATTATGCTAATTATTTAAAAGTTAAATATGTTATTTTAGTTGGTGAACGAGATTTAAAAGAAAATAATGTAACTATTAAAAATATGGAAACAGGTAATCAAGAAATTATTTCAATTGATAAAATTACACAGTATATGCAAGAATTATAAGGGGATGTTTATTATTGTATTAAATTTTAGACATGAAATTAATGGTGAAAAAATTATAACTGCTATTTCACAAGATGTTGAAACATCTGAAATTCTTATGGTAGCTTATATGAATGAAGATGCTTTTAAAAAAACTTTAGAAACTAAAAAAGCTCATTATTGGAGTACTTCACGTAATCAATTATGGCTTAAAGGTGAAAGCTCTGGCCATATACAATATGTTGAAGAAATACTAGTTGATTGTGATGAAGATGCCATAGTTCTTAAAGTTAGACAAGAAGGGGGAGCTTGTCATACAGGTTATTATTCTTGTTTTTTTAGAAAATTAAATTTAGATTCTGATAATTTGGATAATCATAATTTTGAAAATATTGGACACAAAGTTTTTAATCCTACTGAAATTTATGGAGATAACTAAATGAAAATTGTGCCAGATACAAGTGTTATTGTTGATGGAAGAATAAGCTACTTAGTTCAAGATGAAGATTTTGAAGATAGTGAAATAATGATTCATGAAGCAGTAATATCTGAATTAGAATATCAGGCTAATAAAGGACGTGAATCTGGTTTTAATGGTTTAGATGAGTTAAAAAATTTACAAAAATATTATAATAGAGGTATTATTAAATTAAGCTTTGTAGGGGAAAGGCCAAGTATTGATGAAATTACTCTTTCCCGCAGAGGTGAAATTGATGCTATGATTAGAAATTTTGCACGTAAACATGATGCAATGTTAATTACAAGTGACAAAGTACAATCTGAGGTTGCTAAAGCACAAGGTTTAGATGTTGTTTTAATTAAACAGGATCAAACGGATTTTGATATTGATTTAGAAATTAGTAAATATTTTACTGAGGATACAATGTCAGTTCATTTAAAAGAAGGCATTGTACCAATGGCCAAAAAAGGAACTCCTGGAAATATTAACTTAGTCTATATTGGTAATGAAAAATTAAAACATCATGAAATGAAAGCTTTAGCTAAAGAAATTATTGAAAAAGCTAAAACTGATTTTAAAAGTTTTATTGAAATTGAAATGGATGGGGCTACTGTTGTTCAATTTAGAGAGTATCGTATCTCTATAGCTCGACCTCCTTTTTCTGATACCTTTGAAATAACTGCAGTTAGACCAGTAGCTAATGTTTCATTAGATGATTATATGTTATCTGAAGACTTAATTAATAGATTGCGTGATACTGCAAGAGGCATATTAATTTCAGGACCTCCTGGTGCAGGTAAAAGTACTTTTGCACAAGCAGTTGCTGATTTTTATTCAAATGAGTTAAATGCTATTGTTAAAACCATGGAATCTCCAAGAGAT
The DNA here is from genome assembly GCA_902795935.1 of uncultured Methanobrevibacter sp. GTDB lineage: Archaea > Methanobacteriota > Methanobacteria > Methanobacteriales > Methanobacteriaceae > CADBMS01. Next base: position 2,102 of record CADBMS010000028.1, on the reverse strand, counting down.
TTGCAAGTAAGTGATGAAATTACTCAATATGCTCCATTAGAAGGAGATATGCAAAATACTGCAGATATTCTTCTTTTAGTTCGTCCAGATTACACGATATATGATGAAGTTCGTAAAACTAAAGATTTTATGATATTTTCAGACATGCGTCTTGCAGGAGTAGGTATGATTGGTGTTGTTCATGCTACCTGCCCAATTGATGCAATTCAAAGAATTATTGGTCGTGTTGAATTGGGAGTTATTCCATCAGTTGTTGACACAACTATTTTTATTAATGAAGGTATGGTTGAAGCAGTATATGATGTTAATCTAACTGTTAAAGTGCCTAGTGGTATGGTTGAAGCTGATTTAGCAAGACCGTTAATTGAAATAAGGAATTTTGAAACCAAACAAGTAGTTTATGAAATTTATACTTATGGTGAACAAACAATAGTTATGGATATTAATAATATCAATTTAAAAACAGCAAAAAAAGAAGATGAAACTTTAGTTCGTAAAATCACATCAAAAGAAATTGATAGATTTTTTAGAAAAGAATTTCCAAATGCTTATTTTGAAGTAGATGTTTTTTCAGATAATAGAGCTACTGTTAAAATTGAAGATAAACATATTCCTCAAATTATTGGTAAAAACGGTAAAAATATTGATAAAATTGAGAAAAAAATAGGAATACATCTTAATATAGAACCTTTAGACGAAAATAATATTGTAACTAATTTTGATGAAAATATGGATGTTTCTATTGAATTAACTAAAAAATTTATAGTATTTAATTTTGGTAAAGATAAAATTGGAAAATCCTTTGATATTTTTATTAGAGACGAATATCTTTTCACTGCAACTGTCGGTAAAAAAGGAACTATACGAATTAAAAGGAATATGGAATTGGCCAATATTGTTTTAACTGCTATGAAGCAAAATATTCCCATTACATATTATATGAAATAGATAATTGATTAAAAGAGGTTAATAATGAAAATTGCAGCTTCAACATTAGCTTTTTACCCTAAAAATTTAGAAGAAATTTTACTTATTCTAGAAGAGGAATTAAAAATAGATTATTGTGAAATTATTCATGAATGCCCATTAAATAACTTGGATAATAATATTTTTGATTCTTATTCAATTAAACCAACTATTCACACTCCTATTTCTGATATGAATATTGCATCTCCAACTAAACTTATTAGAAAAGGTTCTGTTAATGAAATTAAAAAATCTATGGAATTAGCTAATAAAATTGATGCAAATATTGTTGTTGTACACCCCGGCAGAATTCCATTTTTAGCACGAATATTTGAAGATAAAATTTTAGATTTAAATCATGATTCACTTAAAGAATGTGCGACTTATGCGAATGATTTGGGTTTAACAATGTGTGTTGAAAATATGCCTGATATGGAAGGTTACTTATTTAAAGATATTTCAAAATTATCTGATTTAGTTGAAGATTTGGATGTTTATATGACTATGGATGTAGGTCATGCACATAATTGCAAATTCTCTCCTAAAGAAATGTTAAATTTAGATAGAATTAAACATATTCACCTTTCAGATAATGATGCCTCATGGGATAATCATGATGCATTAGGTCAAGGAACTCTTAATTTTGAAGAATTATTTAAAGAATTAAAAAATAATAATTATGATGATATTCTAGTTATTGAAGTAAAAAATCCAGAAGATGTTGAAAATAGTTTAAATTTCTTGAAAAATAATTTTAAATGATTTTATGTTTAATTATATATATTAGAAATAGATTTATTATTAATAAAGGTGAATTAATGCGTTCGGAATTATCTAAAGATATTGTAACTATATATGAACCTGATTCTATTAAAATCAATCAAAAAAGTCATTTTGGAAATTTAATTGATAATCGAATTGAATTATCTTTAATTGAAGCAGCATTTTTACTTGAAAAAGGCAAGATAACTATCCATGACGAAAAAAAAGAATATGATTTAAACATGTTTATAACTCTATTAAAAGATAAAGAATTATACATTAAATATGTTGTTTTCAGAGACTTACGTAATAGAGGCTACATAGATAAAACTGGTTATAAATATGGTACTGAGTTTAGATTATATGGTCGTGGT
>CADBMS010000027.1 GCA_902795935.1 uncultured Methanobrevibacter sp. | reverse complement strand
CAACCACATTTTTAATAAAATAGCAATGATGATTATCAGGAATTAAATTTCGCAAGTCCATAGGCACTAACATACACTGATTTATATTATCATCTTTTAAAACCATAAATAAAACAACCACAAAGACTAATATTCATAATAAAAGATTGTACTCCATACTATATAAAATTAAAAGAAAAATAAGCAAAATAAAATTAAAAAAATACTGACTTCGTGTCACATCCTCAAAAACAGACAAAAAAGAAAATTAATTTGTTATATTACTTTTTAGGCAATATATGATCATTTACAATCATAAATAGTTCTATTAATATCTAATTAATTGGAACGCTAGTTTTTTTTGCATAGGAACATACTTAGCAATAACATCATCAGTTTTTCATGATATTCAATTTTTATTTAATATATATTCTATTACTTTTTCTTTTTTAGTTATTGCATTGTTACTTGCTTTTTGAACTTTTTCTTTCATTTTTTCAAAGTCTTCTGGTGTTGTGTCTCCAACTAATTTTTTAATTTTAGTATAAGCTGCTTCTCTAAATTGAGGAGTTAATTTTTCTTCTAAACCATCTTCTTTAATTAAGTTAGGATAACCAGTATTGTTAACTTCACCAACTTTTGTAATTGGCACTCCTGCTTTAGTTGTTGTTTTAATGATTTCATCTGATATTTCTGGTGGAACAACTAGCATTAATGAGTCTGTTGAGACTCCTAAAAAGTCAATGTTTAGTTTATTAAGCATATTTAAAACATTTGGTGTGATGGTTGATTTGAGTTTATCTTCATAGAATTCTAGTCCTAATCCTGTTGTTTGTGAGATTTCATGTGCATCTCCGCGAAGTCCACCATTTGTAACATCAGTCATAGCATGTACTTTTTTAACTAAATCTGCATCGAATAGTGCTTGTGATGCCTTAATGAAGTTGATGTTCATTGTATCCCAGATAACATCAAAAAAGCCATTATAAATTGCAGTTGTTGTTATAGTTCCTCCACCTGAACCTTCAGTCATTAAAATGATATCTCCATTTGTAGCTCCTTTTCTTGCGGTTGGGGGGTATTGTGATACTCCTACACTGCCTACAGCACTTACTAAACGGTCACCAAGCACCATATCTCCTCCAACACGCAGAGTACTTCCTGCTACAAGTGGTACATCTGCAAGTTCAGATACTGTGCAAACTCCTGCAGTAAAATCAAATAATTTACCAACATCTCCATCATCTGCAAGATGCAAGTCACTTAATATTGCTATTGGATCGGCCCCCATAACACACACATCTCTTAAAGTAGCACGTGTAACATGAAAACCTCCTAAAAATGGATATTCGCTAAGTCTTGAGTGTATTCCATCAACTGCAGTTGTAACATACATATCATCATTTATATTTGATACTTTTACAACACCGCCGTCATCTTGAGCAGTAGAATCAACAAGTGAATTACTATTAGTACTATCTACAATTTCAGCTATTTTTCTGTGTACAAAAAAATCCCCAGCACCCCTAGAGCCTACTCCTATTTTACCCATAGTAACATTAGCTTTAGGTACATCAATTAATTCTTTTAAAAAATTATCTTCAATATTATTAAGTTCAAGTGTTGTTTTAACTTCATCAATCACTACTTTGGCCATTAAAGTAGAATCATCATCAGATATGTTTTTAAATTCTTTAATTCTTTTTGCAAGAATTGATTTAATTGAACCTTCATCAAGATTATTATTAATTAGATTAGATCTTACAAAGCCTTCAATATCCATAATTTACACCAAAAAAATAAGTTTTTTTATATTTTCATTCACTTAATTCATATCCATGATTTTGAACTTTAGTTGTGAAAACATTAGCATCATCAGGCAAATATTCCTTAGTTGCTTTTACGATATCTTTATTATCTTTATCAAAGATTGTATAAACTGCAGGACCAAAAGAACTCATACCCACACCATATGCTCCATTATCTCTCATGTATTGCATAAGTTTAGTGGTAGTGTCTGGTTGAAGATCTACTTCTACTTTTTTAAATCCTCTTTGTTGTATGTCTTCAATAGATTTACTAAATTCAACAATGTCTTTTTCAAGTAAAAATGGAATCATATTCATCAATATTATATGTGATACTTGTTCAACATCTCTTTTAGGAACTGGACAATATTTTTCAAAAATGTTCACTTCTTTTGCACCACTGACAGAATAATCAATTTTAGGTATTGCTACTAATACAGTCCACTCCTCTGGAAAATCATATTTACCAATTAATTGTGGTGGAGTAGCTTGTGATTTGGATGATGGGAGATAAGTATTTTTTTCTTTCAAACTATGGCCACCATCTACGATGAATCCTCCATGTTCATAACAGAAGGTGCCTATTCCTGATGTTCCACCTCTACCAACAAGAGTACTTAATTCAACAGCATTTAATTCTTTATTTATAGATTTAGTTATAAGTTTAGCCACAGCTAATTTAGTTTGTGTTCCAGATCCTAATCCTGAATGTGGGGAGTAAGCAGATTCGACTTTAAAATTAAATCCTTTATTGATATTCAACTTGGATAAAATATTTTCTGATGTTGTTTTAATTCTAGTAGTGCATTCTTTAATTACTTCTTCATCAGTAATGTTTTTGCTAAATTCAATTGAAATTCCTTCATCTATCTCTTCACTTTCAATTATAAAATTAGGTTCACTAAGTGTAAGACCAATGCCTCCATCAATTCGCCCGTATGAACAATTTAAGTCAATTAGAGACATGTGTAACCTAGATGGTGTTTTGATTATCATATTTTTCCTCAGGTAATTAAACTGGAATATTAATTCATTTAATAATAAATAAGTTAATAAGTATCAGATTAATTAATTAACATTTACTTTTTATTGCTTCTTTATTTAAAAAACTATCCTATTTAATCTTATAGTGGGTGGGACACGAACTCATTAATTTTTAATTTTTTTTATTTATTTTTTCTTTAATTTTATATGCTATGAAGTACAATCTATTATTAT
>CADBMS010000026.1 GCA_902795935.1 uncultured Methanobrevibacter sp. | reverse complement strand
CTTTATCATAATCTCCTTTAAGACAAGCATTAGTAAAATCACTCATTCTTTTAGGATCAACATTAGCAACTACGGAAATAACACCTTTTGCACCCATAACCATCATAGGTAAAGTTAAATTATCATTTCCAGATAAAATAGTAAATTTATCAGCTAAACCCTCTTTTTCTAATTGGCTTTGTAAAATAGAAACTTTATCTAAATCTGGATTTGCTTCTTTTAATGCAACGATATTGTCTATTTTAGCAATTTCAACTAGAGTATTCACAGCAATATCAATTCCAGTTCTAGAAGGAACATTATAAACTATAATTGGAATTTCAGAAGATTCTGCAATATATTTATAATGATTTATAAGTCCATGTTGTTGTGGTTTATTATAATAAGGCGTAATAACTAAAGCAGCATCAGCACCTGCTTTTTCAGCATATTTAACTAAACTCAAAGCTTCTTCAGTGGAATTACTACCTGCACCAGCTATAGTGGTTACCCTACCATCAACTTCATCAATAAGAATATCAATCATTTTTTCTTGTTCTTTATGAGTAATTGTTGCGGATTCTCCAGTAGTTCCTGCAACAAGAATTCCATCAACACCATTTTTTATTAAAAAATTTATATTTTTACGCATTCCTTCTTCATCTACTTCATTTTCAGAAGTAAATGGAGTTATCATTGCAACGAATGTTCCTTCTAAATTCATTTTAAGACACTCCTAATAAGTTCATATGCTTTTTCACCATCTTCCCATGCAACAAATAACATTACTGATGTTTGGGATGATGATATTTCTACAATATTAATATGTTCTCTTAAAGGTTTAGTTATATTTGATATAATACCTGGTGTATCAATAAATTCTGGACTATTAATTGAAATCATAGCAACATCTTCACCTAATGAAAGAGATGTTAAATTCATATTTTTAAGTACAATATCATGTAGTAATTTATGTGCTACTTCTGCGTTATTTTTATTTAAAAATAATGTAATAGAATTTTGTCCACTAGATACTCCATATATATTAAAATCACTTGAAGAAATAGTTTTCAACAATTCTTCAAGCACACCAGGTTTTAATAGGATATTCTCTCCAACAACTGAAATTGCAGATAAAGGTCCTGTCATTATAACGGATGGTTCATTTGTTTCATCAGTTAAAGGACCAACAATTTTAGTTCCTAAAGATGATAAATCGCCATTTTCAAAACTTATAATTTTAGCATTAATGTCTGGGTCTTTATATTTTAAAGCATGAGGATGTAAAACTTGTGCACCATGTGTAGCTAAATCTCTCATTTCTTCAACAGAAATTTGATCTAATTTTTGTGCATCATCTACTTTATTAGGATCAGTTGACATTACTCCTTCAACATCAGTAACAATTATCACATTATCAGCATTTAAACAATGCCCTAATAAAAATGCAGTTATATCGCTTCCACCCCTTCCCAGAGTGGTTACGTGATTACTTATAATATCTTTAGCAATGTATCCACAAACTACCGGTATAATTCCTTGATCTAATAATTTTAATAATTCTTTTGATTTTTTTTCGGTTGATTTAAAATCAACTGTTGCACAAATAAAGTTTTCATTAGTTATTATTGGCCAGTTATCCATATTAGGTTCAATATATTCTGATTTAACGCCTAATGACTCGATAGTGGAAGACATTATTCTTGCACTAGTTCTTTCACCCATAGATGTTATATCTGCTCTTTGTTTTTCAGTTGTAGCATCACCAGCAGTTTCTTCCATAATTTTAATTAAATCATCAGTGGTCTTATTTATTGCAGAAACAACAACTATAATCTTTTTTCCTTTCATATATTCCTTTACAACAGAATTTGCTGCTTTTTTAATTCGTTCACTATTACCTATTGATGTTCCACCAAATTTCGCCACTATCAGTTCCATTTTAATAGCACAACCTTTATGTGTTTATATGTAATTTATTCTTTTATTCTAATATATTATTTTAATATAAGTTTAATAAAAGTTTTTTTATAATTAGTGCTGAAAAATAAGATAAATAGTAAAATAATAATATTTTATCTAATTAAATTTGAATATTTTTAATAAAATTTAATAAATGAAAAATAGTTAATGTTGTTATTAAGTTTAATGTTATGTTCAACAGAGTGCATAATATTCTCTATTGAACATCAGTATTTTTTTAAAAAAATAAGCAATTATAAAGTGTTTCCATGTTTTTTTACTAAACGTGTAATATATCCTGCGATTTTGTTTCTTAAATGTTTAGTACTAACAGTTGAAAACTCTTGAACTAATATTTTATTTTTATCGAAATCTTCAGTAAATTTACCTGGATGAGTTTCAATTAGTTCTTTTGACATTCTTTTTACAAATGAAGTTCTTATATTTCCCATTTTATTTCCTCTGTAATATTTCTTTTTGTTTTTGTTTATTGATATCAGTTAATATCTTCATTATTTGGATGAGCATAAGTTCATCAATTTTAAATTTTTTAGCAGCTTTTAAAGCTTTTTCATGAATACTATCTTCACGTTCTTTATCTTCTATACTCATATCTAATGTTATTTTTGCTTCAAGAATTTTTTCAGCTAACTTAGTTCTTTTATTAATCAATTCAATAATATCTGTATCAATTTGATCGATTTGTTTTCTAGATTCTTGAAGAATACTTTTAGCATGAGTTTTATTCATTTAAATCATCTAGTTCCTTTATTATCTACTTCTGTAATAATAATTTTTCCAGGATATGATTTTAAACTTTCATAAACATTCTCTTGATTTTTATCATCAGTTATGGTAACAAATGATAATCCAGTACCAGATAATCCTGAAGCAAGTGCTCCTGAATCCAAAGCATCTAATGCTATGTTAGGATTAAAATCAAGGGCTGCACAATACAAAATTCCATTTAATGTTAATGCATTGTAAATGTCTCCATCAATAACTTTTTGATATGCAGTTTCTATTAATGGAGATATTAATTTCATTCTATTAAGATCTGATTGGGCAGTTAATACTTTTTTGTTTGGTATATGTATTAATATGTTTTGTTTTTCCATAGGTTTTTTTTGAATAATTTTTCTTTGATAATTATCGGTTATTACTAAACCACCGTAATATGAAGCTGAAGCATCATCAAATGCACCAGTTATAGTTACATTAGATTTTAAAGACGCATTTATACCTAAATTAATTATTTCTTCATCATTTAATGGAGTTAATTCAAACTCTTCAGCAATTAATTTGGATGCTACTGATACAATAGCGTTAGATGTTGCACTACTACTAGATAATCCTGAAGCTACAGGTAATGTTGAATTTGTAGAAATTTTAATACCAGTATCTACACCATAATGTTGAATAACTTCATTAACACAATTTTCCATTAAAAGAGTATTAACACTTTGTTTTGAAGTACATTTAATAGAAGAATGTAATTTTGCTTTTGCAGTTACATATAATTTTATTCCAAATGCTGAACCTTTTCCAGTAGAAATTGCATTTATTATCGTTGCAGATCCGGGGGACTTAACTTTCTTCAGATTAACACCTAATCTTATTTATTCTTTTTTGAATATTCATTAAGTAATAATTCAAAAAATAACTCTATGGAGTTTATATATATCACTTGTTCATTGTTTATATATTGTTCGAATATTTGATATTTTATAGTGAATGTAAATGTTTAAATTAATTTAATAATTAAATAATATTAAATAAATAATATAAACAAGTAAAATTTATTAAAAAACAATTAATTGTGATTTTATGGATAAAAATACCAAGATAGTAATTGCAGTAATAGGAATAATACTTTTAATCGGATTTACATTTTTATTATCAACATTTATATTAAATGTGAATACTGCAAATGTGGCAGTTATACCAATATATGGTTCAATAGATTTTTCACATGATTATGGTTCAACACACCCTGATGATATAAAAAACATTATAGAAAATGCAAATAATGATTTTACAATTGATGCTATTGTTTTAGATATTAATAGTCCTGGTGGAACTTCAGTAGCTGCAGATGAAATATCATATGCAGTTAAAAATTCAAAAAAACCAGTTGTAGCTTGGATTAGTGATTTGGGAGCTTCTGCAGCATATTTAATCGCATCAAATGCTGATAAAATTGTTGCAAGTCGAAATTCTTTAGTTGGAAACATTGGAACTATCATTGAATTAGAAGATAATTCTGAACAATACAAAAAGAATGGTACAAAAAAATATGTTATTAAAGCTGGAGAATACAAAGATATAATGTCAGATTATAGAAATATGACTGATAATGAATCAGCAATGATTCAAACTATTGTTAATGAAGATTATGATTCATTTGTATCTGATGTTGCAAAAAATAGAAATTTAAGTATAAATTATACAAAAAATATTGCTGAAGGTAAAATTTATAGTGGAAAACAAGCATTAAAAGTTAAATTAGTGGATTCTGTAGGATTAAAAGAAGATGCACTTCAATTAGCAGCACTATTAACTGGTAAAAATGATTACTTTGAAATTAATCAAAATTATAATTTAAATACTAATATGTTCGTTAGTGAGATGATTAAAATCATTGATAAAAATACTGATTTAAGTTTGAAAAATATAATCGAATAATCAAATAAAAATAAATTATTTAAACTAAAAGTATTTATAATATATTTTAATTCGAAAAAATTTTGGAGGTATAATTGTGGTTATTAAATTGGAAGTTTTTACATCACCTACATGTCCTTATTGTCCTATGGCGAAAGAAGTAGCTGAAGAAGCAAAAGGAAAATTTGAAGATTCTATTGAAATAGAATATGTGGATATAACTAAAGACCGAGAACGTGCAATAGAATATGGTTTAGCAGCAGTTCCTGCTATAGCTATGAATGGTGAAATTAAATTTGTAGGAGCTCCTTCATTAGAAGACCTTGTAGCTTCAATTAAAGAACAATTATAATATATTCATATTTTTCTTAAACAAATTTTTTTTATTTTTTTTATTAATTTTATTATTACTAAATTTTTATCCTATTTTTCAATGGGAGCTTTTTGGATATGTCTGTTGATAATATAATAAAATATGGGCTTACCACAGGTAGTATTGCAACAGCAGCTGCATTAGCTGCTTTTTTAAGAATAACTGAAAATACTAAAATTGATAATGTAACAATAACTGCTCCTGCTGGAGAATTTAAAATAGATATTTTAAAAACAGAAAAACTTACAAATACTTCTGCTAAAGCAATTGTAGTTAAAAAACCATACCCTGATAAAGACGTCACAATTAATATTAAAATATGTGCTGTTGTAGAATTAAAAGACATTCCTAATATAATAATAAATGGTGGTAAAGGTGTGGGAATTGTTACCAAACCAGGTTTACAAATTCCTGTAGGTGAAGCAGCTATAAATCCAGTACCACGAAAAATGATTAAGGAAAATATTGAAAGGTATCTTCCTAAGGATAAAGGTGTTAATATAACTATTTCTGTACATAATGGTAAAAAAATTGCACAAAAAACAATGAATAAACGTTTAGGCATTATAAATGGAATTTCAATACTGGGAACTACAGGTATAGCTAGACCTATGTCTTTAGAAGCATTTAAAAAATCAAATGTTTGTCAATTAGATATTGCAATTGCTCAAGGATATAAAGAACTAATTCTTGTTCCTGGAAATATAGGTGAAGCTTTAGTTAAAAAAACAAAAAATGTTAATGATGATCAAATTATTCATATGAGTAATTATCCTGGATATATGTTAGAACAAATTAAAGAAAGAAATATTGATTCTATTGAGATTTATGGGCATGCTGGTAAAATAATTAAACTTGCAGGAGGTATTTTCGAAACAAAACACAGTACTGCTGATGGTAGGCGAGAAATAATAACAACGCATGCCGCATTGTGTGAAGTTCCTTATAAAAATTTAAAAGATAT
>CADBMS010000025.1 GCA_902795935.1 uncultured Methanobrevibacter sp. | reverse complement strand
TCGATACACAATATTTCAAGTGTAAATAAAATTAATAGATATTTATAGAAATTAGGGTAAAAATCAATTTTAAGTGCAAAAATAAAAATTAGAAAAAAAGGTTTTCTACAAAGCCTAAAATTGAATAAATTTTTAAAGTAGGTTATGATTAAATCCAAATGAATTTGGAATTATTACATTAAATAATATAATTGGAACATATACAACAGAAAAATATGAAAAATCCTTAGTGGTAATGCCAAAAAGTATTTAATATGTTTTTTATAATAATTTATTTAGATATAATTTTTTAGATATAAAATTTATTGTAAAATATTATATGTTTAATCGAATTAGTTTTAGTATTATATTATATAATAAACATAATTAATTTTGTATTATGTTAAGGTGATATTTTGGATTTATTAGGAACATGGTATTTTATGTTTGCTATAACTACAGTAGCAACTATACTTTTCACTATATTTATTAAAAAAATTCTTGTTATGGCAGATATTTCAGATAAACCTATTGTAACTGAACATAAACATAAGTCTGGAACTCCTACTATGGGAGGAATAGGTATGCTTATGGGAATATTATTCATGACTTGCATATATTTCCAAAATCATTATCTTTTAATAACTTGTTTGATTATGTTAATTTCAGGTTTAGTGGGTTTAATAGATGATTTATTGGGACTTAAAACTAAAGAAATCCAAAAAATAGTTAAAAATATATCATCTGGAGATGTTTCAATAGGTTTACTTACACTTAAACCAGGTGAAAAAGCACGTATAGCTTCAATTAAGGCTAAAAAAGAGTTAAAAGCATTAATTAATGTTTCTAAATTAGAAATTGTTGGTGAAACTCCAATTAAAATGGAATTAGAAGAAAATCATAAAATTATACTTCAAATTGTAATTGCTATATTTTTAGTTATAACTTGTTCTGTATCAATGATAGGTCCATTTTCATTAGGTTTATTTGCAGCCCCTATAATAATTATTGGTATTTTAGGTGCTATTAATTCTATGAATTTAATAGATGGTATGGATGGATTAGCTGCTGGAATAATGGCAATATCATCTATAACTTGTGCAATTTTTTTAAATTTACATGGGGATTTTAATGCATCAATACCTTTTATAGGATTAACTTCTGTAAGTTTAGGATTTTTAGCACTGAATAGATACCCTGCTAAAATATTTATGGGTGATACAGGTTCATTTGCTTTAGGTGCAGGATTTGCAACGGCAGTTATGCTAACTAATACTATTTTAATAGGAGTCATATCTTTAGCAGTTCCAATAATATCTGTTATTGTAAGTTTAATGCATAGGGTCCATATTATTAATTTACCAGTAGAACCATTACATCATACTTTAAATTATAAAGGAATCTCTGAAAAGAATATTATTTTATTATATTGGTTATTAACTATTATTTTCAGTAGTATAGGTTTATTTTTATGTCCTTATTTCCCAATTTAAACATTTTTAGATTAATATTGTAGGTAATTTAAAATGAAATCTAATTTAATTGATAATATGTCTTCTGAATTATCAATGCAATTAATAAGTGAAAATATCAAAGGAAGATTATATGGTCCTAATAATAGGTTTAATGGAATTTTTACAACATTAAGTTCTGCAAATTCAGGAGATATTGTGATACGACATATAATTGATGAAAAAGGTATACAAATAGCTCAAAAAAAGGGGGTTGCTGGTTTAATAACACAAAATCCTCAAAAAGGAGTTTTAAAGTTTGCAAAAAATAATAATATTTCTTTAATAGTTATAAATAAAATAGAACTTGCAAATGCATTTGCTTTACAGTGGACTATTCAAAAATTTGCAAAGGATTCTCTTAAAATAATTGTCACTGGAACAAATGGAAAATCTACAACATCACATATGATATCAACTATTTTATCTGAAAATGGATTTAATACTTTTACAAATACTGATTCTAATTCAGAATTTAATACATTAATTGATCCAATGGTTCCTAAGAAAATAACAGAATATGCATTATATTTAAAAAAATTTAATAAAAAAATTGATGCACTAGTTATTGAAGTTTCTGAAATTCAGGGATGGGAAAATCGAGTAATGCATAATCATGCTTATTTAATGACTAAATCTATAAATCCTATTGCTTCTGTTATTACTAATGTTTCTATGGATCATATTGGTTTAATAAATAATATTATGGAAGCTTGTTATGAAATTTCTGGTGCAGTTAGAGCAACAATTCATGGTTTTGTTGTATTAAATTCAGAAGATGAACTTGTTATGAGTATGAGTAAATTTGTTAATGATGGTGTTAAATCTGTTTTACATGGAAATAATTCTAATTTGAAATATATTGAGAATTCTAAAAACGATGGGATTTATTTAAATAATGAATTATTATTATCAATAAATGATTTGCCTTTTAGAAGTAAACATTTTATAGAAAATACTTTATCTTCAATTGCTGCTTGTTTAGCATTGAATATTTCTAAAGAATCTATAATTAATGGGGTTAAATCGTATTCTCCTTTAAAAAGAAGATTTTCTATTTTAAGTCAAAATCCCTTGATTATTGATGATTTTGCACACAATCCTGATGGTATTAAAGCAACTATTAAAAGTGCATCACAACTTAAATTTGGTAAATTGTATATTGTTTGTGCTATTAGAGGTTCTAGGGGTGAAAATCTTAATAAATTTAATGCTCAAGCGATTGCAGAATCTTTAAATACCATAAAATCAGATTATGAATTATTAATAACGAGCAGTATTGAAGAAGTTAATCATTTAAATACTGTTTTAGTTTCTGAAAAAGAAATATTTTTAAATACACTTTCTGAAAATAATATTAACTTTTTATTTGATGAAAAATTAATAGATTCTTTACATCGAGTAATCTCATTAGTTTCTAATGATGATACTATATTGTTAATTGGTGCACAAGGAATGGATTCTGCAGCGGAACTTATTAAAACTAAAAATTTATTATTAGATTTTTAAATTAGTTTAATATAACTGAATTAATCATTTAGATTATACTAGAAATTAGATGTTAACATTAAATTAATATTATAAAATCATATAAATATAAATTATAATAAATATAATAATTATTCTTAAAAGTATCTTTGAATAATAATTATTTTTATAGATACTTACTGAATAACCAATAATTATGTTTTATTATCATGAAATATTACATGTCATTAGGTGAAGATTGTATGTTTATAAAAATTAGGCGGGATACATTAATAATATTATTATTAGCATTCATATTAATTATATCTGGTAGGGCCATGTCATATATGGCATATGCATCATCTGTAGAAGATGAATCAGGAGTTCCTATTGCAGGGATTATAATTAAAGGTAATGATATTGTTCCTTTGAATTCAATAAAAGCTAATATTGCACAATCTGGATTGAGATCTGGCAGTTATATTAAGAATGATACTTTAGTAACAACTAAACGTCAAATTCCACTGAAAGAAGCAATTGCAACAGCAGAAGAATTCATTAAATTAACTACAATTCCAGGTACTAGAATATCACCTATTGTTGCATCTGATGTTAAAATTGATGAAAAAACAGGTATAGTAACAGTTAATGTTATTGAAGATTTCAGTACAGTTAATGTAAATGATTCTAGGAGGTTATAATCTATGAATCATTTAACGAAACTTTTTTCATTAACAATTATTTTCTTATTACTTTTAATGCCTGTTTCAGCGACATGTAATGTGATTATTATTACAGACCCTTCTGGTGAAGATCCTAATGGTGCTGCTGCAGGAAGTATGTCTTTTGCAGAAAACATGTTTCAATCTACTTTTTTAATGTCTAAAGAAGGAGGGTATTGTGTATTATCTGGAGGATCAAGTAATGAAACTCCTCGTTTAGGAGCTATTGTTGAAACAATGGCTGAATTAGAAAATAATGCAACTCCAACTCAAGCAGCATCAATTGCATCAAAATATAATGGTACTAGGATTATGAGTGGAGGTCAAAAAGTTGGTGCTGCAGTGGGAGGTTATTTTTCAGCTTATGTGATTACTGTTAGTGATGATGATGTAATTACAGTAACTCCATATTCATCAGGTATTGCAACTTTACCTGCTGGTCAAAGAGGAGCTATTATTCACTTGCGTAATACTGTTGGTAACCCTTTATATGGTTCAGCAGATTCGGTTCGTAAAGATGTAGCAATAATGATTGGTAAAATGATTCGTGATGGTTATGAGGCGCCAACTATTTTATCTGAAGCTTTTGGTTATGTAGCTACAAATGCTGGAGAGAAATATGGTGGTGGTGGATTAAATTTAGCTTCAGGTTTAAGTACTGGAGATATGTTTACTCCTACTGAGATGAATTCGACAGGTTATGTTATGAATGAAGGTTATACCAAATCATGTGAAAATTGTGGTTGGAGTGTTGGTTTTCCTAGTGCTGAGCAGTATACTAATTGTCCTATAGATAATAGTCAATTAAAAACTATTATTGCATATCAGGCTTTAAAAAAGGAAATTACTGTAAGTAAAGATACAATTATAGTTTCTACATATGGTAGTGATGATTTTGGTATTTCTGAAACTACTAAAGAAATTGTTAGATCTTCTGTTAAAAAAAATGGTTATGATGCAAATTCTATCTCATCTTCAATTAATAAAGCAATAGATAATGGTTATTTAATAGGTGTTAATTATGTGGAACCAAAAGATATTAATATTAAAGAATCTTCTAAAGCAGTTGGTGTTTATTTCACACCATTGGCGAGTGATAGAACTTCCCCGCCATGGGATTTGCCTATAAGTTCATTTATATTAGATATTATAGGAAATGTTCAAACTGCAATTGGAGTTATAATAATATTATTAGTCGCATTTAGAACAACTTTATTAAATGCCCTTAGAAAAAAATAATATTTTAATAATTATTCATTAATATAAAATTTTATAATGGAGATTAAATATGTCATTAATTCTTTTAAGAGCTGATAATAAATCAAATATTTTAAATGCATTAGCTGATATTGAAAGACATGCCAATTTAAATATTATAGGTAAACCTCGCATTTTAAAAAATAATTTTGCAGATGATATTACTGAAAAAATATTAAAATGTAAAATTAGAACTAAATCTAAGTTTTCTGTAGTAATACAAGTTAAGGAAAATACAACTAAAAGTATTTTACAAATAAAAAAAATACATTCTCCATCACATATAATAATTGTAAGTGAAGAATATCCAGTATATGAATCTTTAAAAGAAGAATTATTAAATTCAAAATTTTTTAGAGGATATTATTCTCATAAATCAAATAAAAAATTTTCCATTAACTCAAAATTTAAATAATTATTTAGGTCGGAATTTTTTAGCTTTCGGATAGTTGTTGTATGGCTGTTTTTGGTGTTGTATCCTTGTGTTATGAGTAGTGCTCCTAAAAATACATTTGGGTATGATGTTTTTTTTGACTGATTTTGGTGTGTATTTGTGTATTTCTCTTAAATTGATTCCTTGTTTTAGTAATTT
>CADBMS010000024.1 GCA_902795935.1 uncultured Methanobrevibacter sp. | reverse complement strand
TACAACTGTCAGAAATCCTGAAAGATTACAAGGTTTTTTAAGTGTGTTAGAACAATTTGAAGGGGAAGATTTTGATAATGAAACTCAAGCATTATTCCAAAAAGAGCTTGTAAGAAATAAATTATATAAACCTGTAGACACTCCTGAAGAGTTAGCCCTTGAATATGATAATCCGGAACCTTTTGATGATTCAGATACTGAAATAATATTTTCTTTAATTGCTGATCCGGCACTTAGAGGACGTACCTCAGTTTCAAGATGCAATCAAATGGGATTATCTATTGCTCTAAAATCTGAAGGTCCTGTTGTAATTACCGATTTGGGCAAGGATTTTTTAGAGAATGATTTTTCTAAAGAAGAAAATTTCTTTTTTAATTATTTTGTCAAATGGCAATTACCTAATCCTTTAGAAAGTGGTTATGATGATTTTGATTTAAATCCGTTCTTAGCAACTCTTTATATTATTAATAAAGTTAATGATTTAGAAGAAAATAGGAAAAGAAAAAGAAAAGGTATAAGTAAAGAAGAATTCTCGCTTTTTGTCATTCCTTTGAAAAAATACTCAGAAATTGACAAGGTTTGTAGGGATATTATAAATTATAGAGATTTTGTAAAAGAATCTGATGATGATGCAATAGGTGTTTATCAAAAGTTAATTAGACAGAAAGCTAAAGAAGTTTTTGAAGTTACCTCTGAAAGAGAAATAACCACAAAAGCCAATAATTTAAAAGATTATGCAGATTCAGTAATAAGGTGGTTTAGAAAAACACAGTATATTATTTACAGAGGTTCTCAACATTATGTGGATATTTCTCCAAGTAGATTAGAGCAGGCTAAACAATTAATAGGCCATCTTTCTTTAAGTTCTAATCATTATGAAACCAAAGAGGAATACAGAAAATTTTTAGTTAATAAAGACTTGCCTATACTACCTTGGGATTCTGATATTGAAACTAAAAAAGTTATTATATCTGGTTTAGGTAAATTAATTAAGGAAACACAAGACACTATTGATTATAATTTCCCTAATAGGCGCCAACATGATTTTGTTTATGAACCAATATTCCTTCCAGATCAAGGTTTAAATGATTTGAGAGAAATGGAACTGGAATTTAGGAAAAACTTAGATATATTACATAATGAGCTTAGAACTTTAGAAGAAAGCGATTTAAGTAATTTGGCGGTTTATATTAATAAATTAAATGATTTGGCTAATTTAACTAGCAGTCGTAGGAAAGATAAAGCTCCTTTATGTTTAGAATGGTATACATCATTATCATTAATGGCACTTGATGATTCATTGGAAATTAAACCTAACCTTGTTAAAGCGGATGATGGTTTGCCATTATTCACAGCAGGTGGAGGAGTTGGGGATATTGAATGTTATTATGACTCTTTTAATTTAATGGTTGAAGTAACTTTATTAAAAAATAGGAGTCAGGTTGAAAATGAAGTTTTACCAATTAGTAATCATTTTGTTGATTTAAAAGATAAATTTTTGGATAAAACTTGTTATTGTTTATTTTTAGCTCCACTCATCCATAAGAACGCATTAAACATGTTCTATTTCTATATTAATAATGGTTTTGAAGGGCATGATTTGAATCTTCTTCCTTTGACAATTGAACAATATACAAAATTGTTAAATTATGTGTTGGAAAATTCTCATGATGGAAAATTTATTAATCATAAGAAATTTGAAGAATTCTTCAATAACACTCTTTTAAATTTAAAAAGTGAAAACAATACTAGGAAATGGCATGAAATAATTGATGTTTCTATTGAAGAATGGGGTAAATCCTTTTAATTTTTGAAAATTTAGTATATTATAATATAAATTAGTTTTAAAGTTATCCTATAGCTATTAAATTGCTATCAGGATAATGACTTTATTTTTCAGGGATAAAACTAACCCATGCATTAAAGCACCAATCAGTTCCTTGGGAATATTCCTCAAGAGCATCAGTTAACATCTCATGATCAAGTCCAGCTTTCTCTTCTGCCTCAATTTCATCGTATCCGTATTCTTCTTGTAGTATTTCCAATGCTTTTTCATAACCTATCCAAGCAAAAATGATTTCTTTTTTCTCTAAATGTATTTCCTCTAAATACACTTCTTCCCCATCTACAAAATTCTGTTCAACTCTATAAATGGTTTCTTTAATATTCTCATCAAGTTCATCAAAATGTTCCACTTCACTTTTTGCCTCTAGCCATTTATTGTAATCTTTTTCTTTCATACTATCAATTCCCTTTTGCAATATTTAAATGTTATTACATTCATAT
>CADBMS010000023.1 GCA_902795935.1 uncultured Methanobrevibacter sp. | reverse complement strand
ATTAACATAGGGCTTGTAGGGCATGTGGATCATGGTAAAACCACACTTACAAAAGCATTGTCTGGTACTTGGACAGATACTCATAGTGAAGAAACAAAAAGGGGAATCTCTATTCGTTTAGGATATGCAGATATAATGTTCTATAAATGTCCAGAATGTGATGAACCTCAATGTTACACTACAAAAACCAAATGTGAAATTTGTGGTGCAGAAACAGATATGTTAAGAAAAGTATCTTTCGTAGACGCTCCAGGCCACGAAACTTTAATGGCAACTATGCTTTCAGGTGCTGCTATTATGGATGGTGCAGTTTTAGTTATAGCTGCAAATGAAGAATGTCCTCAACCACAAACAAAAGAACATTTAATGGCATTGGATGTTATTGGTGTTAAAGATGTTATTGTGGTTCAGAATAAAATAGATATTGTATCTAAAGAAAGGGCAATTGAAAGTTATAATGAAATCAAAGAGTTTGTTAAAGGAACTTGTGCTGAGGAAGCACCAATTATTCCAGTTTCTGCTCAACAAGGAGCTAACATTGATATACTCATTGACATGATTCAAAAGAAAATTCAAACTCCTAAAAGAGAAATTGATAAACCAGCATGTTTATATGTGGCTCGTTCTTTTGATATTAACAAACCTGGTTCAAAACCAGATAAAATTGTTGGCGGTATTATTGGAGGTTCTTTAACACAAGGAACTCTGAAAGTTGGTGATAAAATTGAAATTAAACCTGGAATTCAAACTCATAAGGATGGAAAAATACAATGGGTAAGTTTACATTCAGAAGTCACTGGATTAAATGCTGCTGGTGAAAGCATTGATGAGGTTGGACCTGGTGGATTAATTGCAATTGCTACTAATTTAGATCCTGCTTTAACTAAAGCAGATTCATTATCTGGTTCAGTTGCTGGAGAACCAAATACACTTCCAGAAGTAAGACATGAACTTAGTATGAAAGTTAATTTATTAGATCGTGTTGTTGGTACTAAAGAAGAACGTAAAGTTGAACCTATTAAAGGTAAAGAACCATTAATGATTAATATAGGAACAACTACAACTATTGGTGTTGTAACAACTGCTGGAAATCATGCCAAAGTAACATTAAAATTACCTGTAGCAGCTGAAAAAGGTCAACGTGTTGCATTATCACGTAGAGTTGGAGCTAGATGGAGGTTAATTGGATATGGTATCATCAAATAAAATTGATTCTATAAGTAAAGAGGCAGTCATAGATACAAATTTTTTATGATTTCTTTCCAGTTTAATGTAGATATAATTTCTGAACTGGAAAAAACATTACCTTCCTACAAATTAATAGTGCCTGATTTTATAATTAAAGAATTAATTGGTTTAAAAAAAGTTTCTAAAGGTAAAAACAAAGTTGCTGCAGGAATTGCACTACAATTAGTTAAACATGAACCTTTTATTATAAAAAAAATTCCTAGATTAAAAAATGAAAAAGTGGATGATGCTTTATTAAGAATTTCTAAAGTATTATGTACTAATGATAAAGAATTAAAAGAAAATGCACGAAAGAAGGGCATAAGTGTTTGTTATTTACGTCAAAAAAAATATTTAGAAATTGATGGTTATTTAATATAAAAAATATATTTTTACACAATCATAATTAAATTCCAAATAAAGGAGGATATTTAAATGAATCTTTGGAAAGACATTGCACCAGGACCATCTGTTCCTGAAGTAGTATATGCTGTAATTGAAATACCTAGAGGATCACGAAATAAATATGAATATGAAAAAGAGTTAGAATCTTTTGCACTAGATAGGGTATTATATTCACCATTCACATATCCTGCGGAATATGGATTTATTCCACAAACAATTTATTATGATGGTGATCCTATGGATATTATGGTATTAATGGATCAAATAACATTTCCAGGTTGCATCATTGAATCTAAAATAATTGGTATGATGAAAATGATTGATGGTGGAGACAAAGACGATAAATTATTAGCTGTTCCAATTAATGATCCTAGATATAAAGATGTTAATGATATTGATGATGTTCCTGAACATTTATTAAAAGAAATTGCTCATTTTTTCTCAGAATACAAAACATTAGAAGGGAAAAAAACTGAAATTTTAGGATGGGAAAATAAGGAATCCGCATTAAAAGCTACTAAAATTGCTATTGAATTATATAATGAAAATGAAAAAGAATAAATTAATTGAGGGATTAATTTGTATTATGTATCCAAAATTGAGGACACTGTGAGAATTCCACCTAGTCGATTTGAAGATTCTCTCGAAAAAGTTGCAATTCAAACATTAAATGAAACTTATGCTGGTCAAATCGATAAAAAAATGGGT
>CADBMS010000022.1 GCA_902795935.1 uncultured Methanobrevibacter sp. | reverse complement strand
TGAATGTTTTAAATTACTCGATGATTATTATAAGGTTGTGTTAAAATGACGGAATTAAATAAAGAAATTGTAAAGGAGATAAGAAATTTGGATTGTGACAAAAATATGAAAATATTCTTAGAAGATGCTCTTAACTATGAACTTGAATTGCATGAAAGCGGTTCACAAGATAGTAAACAAGCTATTGGTAAAGAATATAAAAATTTAATATCAAAGTATTCTAAATGAGGCAGGATCATGATTATTGAATCAATTAAAATTGAAAATTTTAGGCAATATAAAGGACCTATTGAGATAGATTTTAGTTTAGATAAAGAAAAAAATTTTACTATTATCAAGGGAACTAATGGTGCAGGTAAAACAAATTTATTAAATGCTATCACTTGGTGTTTATATGAAGATGAATTGCATAAACCTGATACTGTTGCTGGAGGCCCTATTTATAATTTAATTGCAAAAAATGAAATTGGACCTAATGATGAATTTTTTGTAAAAGTAGAATTATCAATGTTAGATGAATATGAGAATAGGGTTATTTTTAGAAGAAGTTTAAGATGTTATACTGATAAAAATAATGTTTTAGTTCAAGATCCGTTTGGTTCGAAGTTTGATGTGTTTTATTCTGATGGTGTTGATGATAAACCGTTAGCTCATCCTTATATTTTCATTGAAAAAAATATGCCCAAGGCTATTGAAGGGTATTTCTTTTTTGATGGTGAAAAATTAGAAGATTATTTTGAAGAAAATTCTGGATCTTCAATTAGTGAATCTGTTTCTGAATTATCTCAATTAAATTTACTAAACACTGTGTCTGAAAGATTAGAAACTCGTAAAAATGATTATTATACTCAAATTAGAAAATTGGATAAGGGTGAAAGCGATATTGTCGGTAAGAAAAATAAATTTGAAAATAAAAAAAGACAAGCTTTAAAAGAAAAACAAGATGCAATCACACAATTGGGGATTATTGAAGGAGAATTAGAAAAGAAACGTAAAGAAAAAGAACAAATCGATCATCAAGATGCTAAACAACTTGAAAATGATTTGAAAAATTTAAGAGTTAGAGAAAATAATCTAAATGAGTCTATAAATAAGACTAAAGATAAGAAAAATGGATATTTGATCAGTTCTTTTCCATTAATATTAAGTTATTCTGCAATGAAATATACTTGTAATTTAGGTGAAGATTTGGAAGAAGCAGGATTTATTCCTCCTCAATATAAAAAAGGATTCCTTGAATCCATGTTGGATACAAATAAATGTATCTGTGGTCATGATTTATCAAAAGACTTGGATGCTCGTAGAAGAATTGTTGATCTCAAAAATGACACTTCTGAGATAACTGATGTATCTGAAGAGGTTAATGTAACCTTAAAAGATTTAAAAGACACTATGGGCATTGTTCAGATGTTTAATGATAAGCGTGATGAATTTAATGGTGCAATTCGTAAAGATAAACAAGAGTTATTCCAAGTCGAAGATGATATTGAAGAAAAAGAATTCCAATATGGTCAAATAAATCATCCTTTAATTAAAAAATTAGAACAAGATATTAAAGATTATACTAAAAAAAGAGACGCAGAAATCGAAAGAAGAGTCAATGCTGAAAGGGATTACAGGGATGCTGAAGAGGAATTAGAAAAAATTGCAATTGAAGAGAGGGGTAGAAGAGTTAAAGATAAACAATTGCTTAAACTAAAAAAATATAATGAATTCTGTGAGTCTGCAATAAATATTGTAGATAAATTAAAAGATGATTTAACTGAAAATATTAGGAAAAAAGTTCAAAAAGCAACTGAAGATCAGTTTAAGAAGTTAATGTGGAAAGATAATTTTGAAAGTGTTTATATCAATAAATCATATAATGTCACTCTTAAAGATATAACTGGCGAATCAGTATCTCCAGGTATTTTATCTGCTGGTGAGAAATTAGTTCTTGCATTATCTTTTGTAGCAGCATTAAATACAATTTCTGGTTTTGAATTGCCATTTATTATAGATACTCCTATGGGTAGATTAGACCAAGAGATGAAAACAAATATTTCAAAAACATTACCTAAGTATGTTAAAGGTAATCAAGTTGCCCTCTTAGTAACTGGTGAAGAATATACTGATAAATTTAGAGAAGGTATTATAGGTAATGTGGGCAAAGAGTATGTTATTGAAGTAAATGAAACAATAAATGGGACAGAATCTAAGATAATTATAAAATAATC